>JACDEA010000354.1 GCA_013816725.1 Actinomycetota bacterium | reverse complement strand
CTTGGCGCACGGGGCTAGCGCAGTGGGAACGCGAGGACCGATTCGAGGTCGGCGAGGGCCTGGTCCGGTGTGACCACCTTGATCGTGGTCATGCCGATGGCCCGGGCCGGCTTGAGGTTGACGCCGAGATCGTCGAGGAACACCGCCTCGGTTGGCGCGATCTCTAGCTCCTTCAACGCCATCTCGTAGAAGCGCGGGTCGGGCTTGCGGACGCCGACCTTGCTCGACTCGACGATCACGTCGAACAGTTCGAACAGCTGTGAGAAGGCGGTGCTGCCATCGTGTTCTCTGTCCCCGGGGGCTGCGCCCCCGAGCCCCATCCGAGTCCGGCTCGCTGGCGCTCGTTCGGCCTCGCCGACGAAATTGTTGGTCAGCATCGCGGTCTTGAGCCCGTGAGCCCGGATGCGTTGGATCGCCTCGATCATCTCGGGTCGCACGTCGCCGCTGAGGCACCCGAGCACGTCGATGGCCTTGAGCTCGCCACCAGCGGCGCGCGCCTCGGCTTCGAACAAGTCGTAGAACTCTTCGATACTCACTGCGCTCTGCTCGAGCTGGGCCCACGCGTTGAGGTCGGGGTTGGCGGCGTTGAGGCCGCGGATGAAATCAGCGGGCAGCCCGTGCTCGCGCTCGTACCGGGCGAACGCCTCGAAGGGACTGGAGAAGATCACACCGCCGACGTCCCACAAGACAGCCTTGATCGACTGGCTCACGAAAGCAGATCGTGGGCCAGCGCGTGCCACATCTCGGTCGACAGTCGCAGCGACTCCTGATCGACGCGCTCGTCGTCACCGTGGAACATCGACGAGAAGTCGTCGAAGCTGATGCGGTCGCTGAACAGCCCGAACCCGTAGGACGTGATGCCCTGGCGGCGGAAGAAGCGGGCGTCGGTGGCGCCGACGGTGAGAAACGGGATGAGCCCCGAGTGCTGCGTGAGCTTGGTGGTCACCCGCTCGAGTGCGTCCCACAGCGGCGTGTCGATGGGGGAGGCGGTCGACGTCTCGTCAGTGGTGGCCGAGATTTCGACGGAATCGGCCAGGTCGCCCAACGCGTCGCGCAGCATCGCCCGCACCTCGTCGCCGGTCTGGCCCGGAAGCGTGCGGATGTCGATCTCCAGCTCCACGCGATCGGGGATGACATTGGTCTTGGTGCCGGCGTGCATGACCGTGGGCGCGAAGGTCGTGTGCGTGCAGGCATGGGCCTGACGGGCCAGGCCGATAGACGGGAAGTCGACCACGAGGTCGTAGAGCCGATCCGGGTCGAGCAGCGGGTCGCGCAGCTCGGCCGGGAACTCCATGCCCTCGACGAATCGGCGCCAGATCTCGTGGATCTGGGTCTCGGGTCGGTACTCGGCGATACGGCGCACGACCTCGGCCGCCTTTACCAGCGCGTTGTCGGTGCGCAGCGGCGACGAGGCGTGGCCCGGTGTGCCCTTGACGGTGAGCCGGCACCAGAACGTGCCCTTCTCGCCGACGATGACCGGGAGCTTGGGCCCGCCGCCGCTGGGCATCGGGATCCCACCGGACTCGGTGAGCACGTAGGTGGCGGCGACGTCGTCGGGCTGATTGTCGGTGAGCCATTTGGCGCCGTGGTCACCCAACGCCTCCTCGTCGGCCACCGCCAGGTAGATGAGGGTGCCCTTGGGCTTGAATCCCTCGGCGGCCAAGCGCTTGGTGGCCACCGCCATCGACGACGTGAGGTTGAGCATGTCGATGGCGCCGCGACCCCAGACCTCGCCGTCGACCAGCTCGCCGCCGAACGGGTCGCGCTGCCAGCCGTCGGGGTTGGCGGGCACGACGTCGGTGTGGCCCATGAGCAGCACGGTGGGGGCGGTCGCGTCGGTGCCTTCGATGCGGGCGATCAGCGAGGCCCGGCCCGCCTCGGGCTCATAGGTCTCGATGTCGAGCCCGCTGCCGTCGAGGTAGGCACGCAGCACGTCGACGCTCCGGATCTCCTGGCCGGACTCGACGGCGCCGTCGTTCACGCAGGCATTCCTGATGAGGTGCTGCAGCAGATCGGTGACCTCTTCGGTGACGCCCGTTCGCACGAGGCGCATCGTAAAGGCTTGACTACACCGGATGCCCAAACGCTCGGACCCGGCTCGACACGCCGTCGTCGACGGCTCGAACATCGCGACCGAGGGCCGGTCCACGCCGAGCCTGGCCCAGCTGGACGAGGCGGTTCGTGAGTTCCTCAAGGAGTTTTCTTTCGCCAACGTGACCGTCGTGGTTGACGCCACGTTCGGCCATCGGATCGACCAGAGCGAGCAGACGATGTTCGAGGAAGCCAGGGCCAACGGCGAGGTGGTCTCGCCGCCCGCCGGCGCCATCGGCAGGGGCGACGCGTTCCTACTCAGGATCGCCGACAAGGTCGGCGCCACCGTCTTGTCGAACGACTCGTTCCAAGAGTTCCACGGCGATTACGAGTGGCTGTTCGAGCCCGACCGGCTCATCGGCGGCGTGCCCGTCCCCGGGGTGGGCTGGATCTTCACGCCCCGCTCGCCTGTGCGCGGCCCGGCCAGCCGGGTGGCGGTCCAGAAAGCCAAGAAGGCCAAGAGGGTCGAGGCGCCGACCCGCGTCAAGAAGGAGGTCAAGGCGGCGATCGTCGTGGCCACCGAGGAGGCCGAGAAGCCAGAACAGAAGAGCCGCCGCCGGCGGCGGGGCACGTCAGGGCCGCCGGCCGAGCCGGTCAACGAGCCGCTGGCCTTCATCGACTTCGTGGGGGCGCACCCGTTGGGGTCCGAGGTCGAAGGCGAGGTCGACGAGTTCACCTCCCACGGAGCCTTCGTGCGGATCGACGGCGTGCGCTGCTACCTGCCGCTGACCGGGATGGGCGACCCGCCGCCCCGCAGCGCGCGCGAGCTGATGCAACGCGGCGAGCGCCGGCCGTTCGTGATCCAGGCCTTCGACCCACCGCGCCGCGGCGTCGAGATCGCGCTGCCGCAGTTCGTGCACGTCGCCGGTCAGCCCACCGAGGAGACCGTCGAGGCTGAGATCGAGATCGCGGTGGCCGAGCAGACGAGGAAGAAGGCGACCAAGAAGACAACGAAGAAGGCCGCCAAGACGACCGCACCGGACAAGGCCGTCAAAAAGAAGCCAGCAGAGAAGAAGCCAGCAGCGAAGAAGCCAGCAGACAAGAAGCCAGCAGACAAGAAGCCAGCGGACAAGAAGCCAGCGGCCAAGAAGCTCTCGGAGAAGAAGGCGGTTGCGACCAAGAAGGCGGCCGCCAAAAAGAAGTCCTGATCCTCGAGACCTCGACGTTTGCTGGAAAGGCGGGAGACAATCATGCGC
>JACDEA010000010.1 GCA_013816725.1 Actinomycetota bacterium | reverse complement strand
CCGACGGCGATGTCGCCGCGCTCGTCGACGCCGCCGACCGCGTGCTTACCGATGACGGATGGCGCCGGGAGTTGGTCGAGCGGGGTTTGGCACGAGCCCGGTTGTTGTCGTGGGACCGGGCCGCGGCCGCCCACGCCGAGGTCTTCAGGGCCGCGGCGGGGTCATGACCGGCCCGGCGGCAGTGTCATGCCCGCGTCCCACGGCCAGCGCGCCTCGGCCCGGTGCAACGCGCCTGGGCCGCTGAGCGCGGCCGCGAGCAAGCCGTAGAGCGGGAGCCGGGTCGGATTCTTGGCCACGGCGCGGGCCAGGGTGCGCATTGCCTGGCGTCGATGTCCGAGCTTGTACTCAACGCAGCCGAGGTGGGCGAGCCGGCGCGAGAGGCGTTGGGGGTTACCGCGCCAGCGGTCGCCGTGACGGCTCAGGATGGTGGCCAGGCCGGACTCGACGTCTTCGAGCGAGGAGAAGACGCTGTCGATGCTTCCGTGCTTGACGAGTATCGGCCCGGCCACCGCCCGCGGTGAGGAAGCGGCGGACAGGCGGAACGCAAGGTCCCAGTCCTCGAGGCACCGCATCGACTCGTCGAAGGGCCCGACGGCGGCGAGCAGCTCGCGCCGCACCAACCACGTCGGCGTGATGATCGGCCAGCCGTCGAGGATGTCGGGCGTGGGGTCGGCGCCGGCGAGGGTGTGCTGTGGGATCACGGTCTCTCCGTCCGAACTGTCAAGGGTGTAGCCGCCGATGACCCAATCCGCGTCGTTCGGCGCATCGCGGGCGGCGGCCAACTGCGACTCCAGCTTGCCGGGCAACCACTCGTCGTCGCTGTCCTGGAACGCCAGCCAGTCGGAGCCGGCCACGGCGATTCCCGCATTGCGGGCCCGGGCCACGCCGCCGTTGGTGGGCAGCCGGATGTAGCGAAGACGCGGATCGGTGATGTTCTCCATCAGCGCGGGGGTGGAATCGGTCGACCCATCGTCTACGACGATGAGCTCGATGTCGGCGAACGTCTGGTTGAGCACGCTCTCGACGGCGCGTATCACCGTGGCGGCGCGGTTGTACGTGGGCATGATGACCGAGACCGTTGTCATCGGAGTCAGGAGATGAGCGGGTGCTCGGCCAGCACCTCACCGGCCCGGGGCCATCGCTGGCTGATGTCGCGTTCGAGTGCTCCCAAGCGGTCGATCAATTTCAGCGGGAGGCGGCGAAGCACGGCGTTCTTCAGCGTGCGGCCCTCGAGCTTCGGTCGCCCCCACGGTGTGGCTGCCGCGTGGTCGAGGTAGAGCGACTGGAGGTGGTGGCGGCAGATGTAGCGCCAGGGCTTGAACGGCCCGATGTAGTGGATGACCGCGGGCTGCCGGCGCGCCGCGTCGACGAGCGACTCGGGGAACGGAAGCTCGTCGGCCCCCAACTCGTAGAGCGTGGATTGCACGTTCCACCGGGGATCGAGATGGAGCCACCGGTCGCGGGCCACGACGTTCAGCGCGTCCTGATCGGGATACCAGCTCTCCGGGTGGGTGCGGGCATAGTCGTGGAGCGCGGTCGACGTGTCCTCGAGCCGCATCTGCTCGAGGTTCATCAAGAGGACACCGGAGTTGAAGTAGTCGAGCGCGGCGGCGATGCCGAGCCGCTCGGCCGGGTACCGGGGTTGGAACGGATATAGAGGATTCGTCACCGCGGCGAGAAGGTGCGTTCCGAGCGGCGTGTCCCACAGCTGCTGAAGGTTGTCGACCACGATCGTGTCGGCGTCGAGGTAGAGCACCCGGTCCGCGTCGGGGAGAAGGTGCGGGAGGAAGATCCGGAACCACACGGAGCGGGGGAAGTAGCCCGCGGGCAGGCCGGCGTCGTCGTCAAAGTCCATGCGATGCAATTGCAGCGTCGCGTCGAACCGTCCGATCGTCTGCTCGAGGCGCTCGCGATCGGCGGCGTCGATCTCGGCGTCATGGAGCACGTGGATCGCGAACCGTCGCCCCGGGGAGCTCGACAGGACCGAGTGCAACATCGCCGCGGCGTGGCGCACGTAACCGCCGTCGGCGATACAGGCCAGCTCGATCACGCGCCGGTCCGGCGGTACAGAAAGAACTGGTAATTCATGTTGGTGATCTGGCGCACTGTCGGATCGGGGAAGATCGGTTCGTTGGCGGTCAGCTCGTAGCCGTACCGGGCTGGCAGGGCGCTGAAGTCCTTGCGCTCGCCGTCGTCCTCGAAGGTCAGCAGCTGCTCGTTGTCGTTGGGAACGACCAACAGCCAGTGGGCGCCGGTCGCCGCAACCACCTCCAGCCAACCTTCGATGGCCGCAGTGCTCATCTCCGAGAAGCTGTGGACGTTCACCGCGATGTCGACCGGCTGGCCGATGATCCGCGCGTCGATCTCGTCGAGCGGGACGACGTCGACGGTATCGGCCACACCCCGGAACCGGGTGTAGTACTCGCAGAGGAAGGTGGACTCGGCGACGGCGTCGACACAGATGTAGGTACCGAGACCGGGGGCGGCCTTGACCAGGCGATGCGCCAGCCGGCCATAGCCGGCGCCGATGTCCAACACGACCGCGCCGGGCTGGTCGAGTACGCCGGTGTGGCGGTTGAGAAAGTAGATCTCGTTCACCGAGTCGAGCAGGTCCCGGCTCACCGTCGGGTGTCCCGGGTACTCGAAGGTCCAGCACCCGAAGAGCCCGTCCTCGCCCAGCGTCGTCACGAGGTTGCGCGGGTCCCGGGACTCGAGGTCGCGGAGGTACACGAAGTACTTGAACCGGGCGTCGTCGCCGATGTTGCGGAACTGCCACACGTAAGAGTTGTCACCGCGGAAGCGGGCGAGGGTCAGCTCGGACTCGAGATACTGCGGCCGCCACATCGTGCGCTGGCCCATCGGCACCCCGCAGCGGGCGTACCGCTCGCGCAACTCGAGGAGCCGTGGGTGGTTGGGGCGCAATTTCTCGGTCGCCCCCGGCGGTAGCTCCGTCTGCGCGTCGAAGCTCGGCTCGACGTACAGAGGGTCGGGTCGCGCAGTGCGTACCAGGTCGTACCCGGCCCGGCGGACCAGGGCCCGGGCCTGGTCCTTCAGCCATTGGGCCATCGCCATCGCTACTGCGCCCCTGGCGGCTCGAAGAACAAGCGGCGAAAGCCGCGCCGGACGATGTCGACGCCGGGCGGCAACAAGGCGGGCGGTACCGCTGCGATCGAGGGCGGATAGGTGAGAAGGGCCAGCGCTATCTGACGGGTCCGGAACCAGCGCGACTGCGACGGGTTGTAATCGATCGCCATCAACCGCCGCCCCGCCGCCGCAGCCAGGCGGAGCCGAATGGGCGCCCGCCGCAGGTCGGGCGACTCGCGAGTCATGCGGGCCCAGTCCTCCCACATCCGCCGCGCGTCACGATCGCGTTGGTCGGGATGCTTGCGCCACGCCGACCACACCTTGTCGACGCGCTGGGCTCGCGTTCGGAAGATCATTCGCAGCCACATGTCGGTGTCGCAGCAGAAGTAGTCGGGGTTCCAGCCGCCCACGTCGCGGGCCAGCGCCAGGCGAAAGAACGCGCTGCTCTGATGGATCACCGTGCCCCGGTACAGGAAGCGGTCTGGCGCGAACGGGAGCCGATAGGGCGCGACAGTCTCGACGGTGCCGAACTCGTCGATGATCTCGGCGTCGCCGTAGACCAAGCCCACGTCCTGGTCGCCCTCCAGCGCAGCGACCGCCTGCGATACCGCGCCGGGCCGATAGAGATCGTCCGAGCTCTGGATGCCGGCGTACTCGCCCGACGCCCGCTGGAGACCGTTGTTCACGGCATCGGCCACGCCCTTGTCGGGCTCGGACCACCACGTGACTTCAGGATGGCGCTCGGCGAATTGGCGCAGCACATCCACGGTCTTGTCGGTGGACGCACCGTCCATCACCAGGATCTCGATGGGCCTGTAGTCCTGGCTGAGGATCGACTCGAGCGTCGCACCGATGAACTTTCCCTGGTTGTAGCTCGGCACGACAATCGAGACGAGTGGTTGCCGGTCAGTCATAGCAGGGCCCGCGGGCGAGCCAGTGTAGAAGCCAACCGAGCCGTCGATAGCATCACGACGTGAGCGAGCATCGTCGAAGCGTGACGGTCGTCGTGCCGACCCACAGGCGGCCGGTGTCGCTGGCCGCACTGCTCGAGGCGGTCGCCGCGCAGGCCGATCCCGGTGTGCCGTGGTCCGTCCTCGTCATCGACAACGAGGACGCGCCCGGTGCCGAGCGCGTCTTCGCCGAACACGTTGATGCGCTACCGGTGCCCGCCCGTCTGGTCAGAGAGCCGCAAAAGGGCGCGTCTCGCGCTCGCAACCGGGGGATTGCCGAAGCCGACGGCGAGATCATCGCCTTCCTCGACGACGACGTCATCCCCCACCCGGACTGGTTGCGCGAGGTCATCGGCCCCATCGTCGCCGGTCGCTGCGAAGGCGTGGGCGGGCGCGTCGAGCTCGATGAATCGGTGCCCCGTCCGTCCTGGCTCTGGGGGTCCGCCACCGCCTATCTGGCTGCGTACGACCGCGGCGACCAGGAAATCCAACTCGACGACGACGACTACCTCCTGACGGCCAATGCCGCCTTTCTCACATCGCTTCTCCGCATGACCCCCGGGTTCGACCCTGCGCTCGGGCCTCAACCCGGCACGCCGACCGTGAACGACGACGTGGACATTTGCCGGAGCTTTCGGTCCGTGGGCGGCCGACTCAGGTACGCCCCGGCCGCGGTGGTCGTCCACGAACTCCCTCCCGAGCGTCTGCGTGTCGGCTACATGGTGCGGCGGTCCTACGCTCAGGGCCGGTCGGATTACCTCCTCGACCGCGACCGGCTGGCCGCGCACCGGTTCGGCGGTCTCAAGGGGCGGGGGATCGAGGCCATCGCCGACGTCGGCCGCATCGGCCGGCGCGGTCCTTGGCGACCGTGGGTGGCCATGGCGCTGCTCACCTCGTGCTCCCGCAGCGCCGGCTTTACGCGCGAAGTTTTCCGGCACAACGTGTCGAAGCCGCGCGCTCGTGTTTGAGGCCTCAACTGCACCGGTTCCGCCGGGCCTCGGCCTCTAGGCTTCGCGCCGATGCGTCTCGGGGTCGTCATCCCAGCCCTGAACGAAGAGCAGAGCATCGGCTCGACGGTCCGGCGGACATTGGACGCGATACCGCACATCGTCGGTTCGTCGCCCGTCACAAGCGTCGACGTCACCGTGGTGAGCGACGGATCGACTGATCGCACCATCGAGATCGCCCAGGGTTTCGGCGACTCGATCCAGCTCATCATCTTCGACAAGAACCGAGGGTACGGGGCAGCGATCAAGGCGGGCTGGGATGCGATGCCCGACGCCGACGTGGTCGCGTTCCTCGACGCCGACGGCACCTGCGACCCGGAGTTCTTTGGCCCGCTGGCGACCAAGCTGGTCGCGGACCACGCCGACATCGCCCTCGGCGGCCGGCTCAACAAGGGCAGCGAGATGCCGCGCATCCGGCGCCTCGGCAACCGGCTGTTCGCGGGCCTGCTCGCCGGGCTGGCGTCGTCGCAGGTCCGCGACACCGCGAGCGGGATGCGCGTCGTTCTACGGAAGGCCCTCCCGGACCTCATGCCGCTGCCCGATGGCCTCCATTTCACCCCGGCGATGAGCGCGCGCGCCCTGCTAGGCGGGCGGTTGAAGATCGTCGAGATCGACATGCCGTATAGGGAGCGCGAGGGTCGTTCTAAGCTGAGCGTGGTCCGCGACGGCGCCCGGTTCCTCGGGACGATCATGCGCACTGCCGCCGTCTACCGCCCTTCCCGACTGCTCGGCGCCGCCGGCCTGCTGTTGTTACTGCTGACGGGCACGCTGCTCGCGTTCCCGGGCGTGCACTACTTGCGACACCACACGGTCGAGGAGTGGATGATTTACCGCTTCGTCGTCGGGAACCTGTTTGGCGTCGTCGGCGTATTGCTGCTGTGCGCGGGCCATGTCGCCGGAACCACGGTCGACGCGTTCTTGTTCGGCGGCCGACCGCCCGACCGGCTCCGCGCTCTCTCGGCGCGCGCTCTTAGCGGTGCAATGTTCTGGTGCATAGAGGCGGCGCTGCTCGTCGGTGGCGGGCTCCTCGTGCTGCCGAGTTTCGAACAACTCGTGCGGAGCGGCGCCACCTACACCCACTGGTCCCGCTTCATCGCCATGTCGTTCCTCTACGAAACGGCGGCGATCTTGGCGGTCACCAAGACCGCGCTGTCGTTCCTCCGTCTGGCTGCGGAGCGCGTCGATTACGAGCGCAACGTGCCGCGCCCGGCCGTTGACGCAATTGCACCGTGAGCGAGCTGTTCGACGACCCCGAGAGCTACGACGACATGCTCGAGCGCGGGCTGAAGCTGTCGGGTGAGTCGAAGGACTTCTTCATCCGCGGTCGGCTGGAGCACCTGCGTCGCCGTCTGCCCCAGGACGCGCGGCCCAAACGCATCCTCGACTTCGGGTGTGGTGTTGGTGATGCGTCGGCGGTCCTGGCCGGGATGTTCCCCGACGCGTCGGTCGTTGGCGTCGATGTCGCCGCCGCCGCGGTGCAGCGGGCCGACGCGACTCTCGGCAGCGACCGGGTGGCGTTCGGAACGCTGAACCTCCTCGATCGAAGCGAGCCCTTTGACCTGTGCTACGTGAACGGCGCGTTCCACCACATCGCCGTCGACGAGCGCGCCACGGTAATGGGCACAATTCACGGCGCCACGCGCCCAGGGGGGATCCTCGCGGTGTTCGAGAACAACCCGTGGAGCATCCCGGCGCGTATGGTGATGCGGCGGATCCCGTTCGACGCCGACGCCGTGATGCTCCGAGCGCGCGAACTCGCGGAGCTGGCGCGCCGTGCCGGCTTTTCGAAAGTTCTCCCCGTCCGCTACCTGTTCGTGTTTCCCAAGGCGCTCCGACGACTGCGGGTGGTTGAACGGGCGCTGGAGCCGTTGCCGCTCGGTGCGCAATACGGTGTTCTCTGCATCCGCTGAGTCGGAGGGCCGTAGGTGGGCGACAATGGAACCGTGACCGCCGGGCGTCGGCTGCGGCTCGAGCGATGGGTGTGCGTCGCGCCGCCGGCGGCCGCCGCAAAACACGGCAGGAGGCTACTGCGGAGGTGCACTACCCGAGGTTTCGCGGAACCACGCGATGGTGCGGCGTAGGCCCTCGTCGAAGGGCGTTTCGGCCACGAAGCCGAACTCCTTGCGGGCCCGGCTCACGTCGAGGGCGCGCCGGGGCTGACCGTCGGGCTTGGAGGTGTCCCATTCGATCCGGCCCTTGAACCCGGTCTCCGCCGCGACGACCTCGACCAGCTCGCGCACGGTCACCTCGACACCGGAGCCGACGTTGACAGGCTCGCTGCCCTCGTACAGCCGGGTGGCGGCCACGATGGCCTCAGCCGCGTCATCCACGTAGAGAAATTCGCGCGACGCCCGCCCTGTACCCCAGCACACGATCTTGTCGGCGCTGGCGTCGACCGCGTCCATGCACTTGCGGATCAACGCCGGGATCACATGCGATGTGCGCTCGTCGAAGTTGTCGCCGGGCCCATAGAGGTTCACCGGGAGCAGGTAGATCCCGTTGAACCCGTACTCCTGGCGGTAGGACTGGAGTTGAACGAGCAGCATCTTCTTGGCCAGCCCGTACGGGGCGTTGGTCTCTTCGGGGTAGCCGTCCCACAGGTCGTCTTCGGAGAAGGGCAGCGGGATCACCTTCGGATAGGCGCACACCGTCCCGAGGCAGACGAACTTGGAAACCCCGACCCTGCGGGCCTCCTCGATCAGGTGGATTCCCATCACCGCGTTCTCGTAGAAGAACCGGCCCGGCGAATCCATGTTGGCGCCGATGCCGCCGACGACCGCCGCCAGGTGGATCACCGCGTCGGGGTGGGTCTCCTCTAACAGATCCCGGATCGCCGCCGGCTGGCGAAGATCGAACTCCGACGACCGGGGCGCCAGTACCTCGCCGGCACCGTGGTCGTGCAAGCGGGCCACGACTCGTGAGCCAAGGAATCCGCCGCCGCCGGTGACGAGAATTCGCTTGTCGACGAGTTGCGACCAATCCATGACTCCTAAGCTTGCCGCACGTGGCGGGCATGAGACGACTCCGGCGGGTGAAGCGCCGCGTCACTGGGCGCGCCAAGGCCCAGGCCGTGGACATGTCGTCGTTTCGATGGTCGGGGGCCGAAAGCGCGGCGCACGCTGCAAGCGGCCTTGCGACCTGGGCGGACGGTTTCTGCACGAGTCCTGATGACTGGGTGTTGAGCGTTGGCGACGGCGGCGAGTTCCAACAGGCGTTGCATGGCGCCCTCCGTTCCCACCATGTGCCGTTCCGGGCTCACGCCATGGCCGACCTGGCGGCCTGGACCGACGCGGAGGTGAAGGGCATGGCCGCGGTGATGTGCGGCTACACGGATCCGCCCCGGATGACAGCGCTGGCCCGGTTGCTCGCCAACCATCCGGTCTTTGCCGACGCTCGCTTCGAATACGCGAGCGGGCTCGACGCCGAGCATGTGGTGTTCCGGTCGCTGGACGAGTACGGCGATACGTGGTTCGTATCGCCCGTCCTCCTCGAGTCGCCGTCGCCGTACGACCTCTACGAGGAGTCGTTGACGAAGTTCGAGCAGAAGTGTGGGTTGCGCGACTACCTCGACCTCTACCAGTGGCTCAAGACCGTGGTCGAGAACGACATTCCTGGCGACGTGGCCGAGTTCGGGTCGTACAAGGGCCACAGCGGCTACCTCATCGCCCGCACGCTAGGAGCGCTCGGGTCGGCCAAACGCCTCTACATGTTCGACACGTTCGAGAGCTTCCCGGTCGAGCCGCTCGGCGTCGACCACTTCTGGAGCGAGACCCACGAGGTGGACTTCGAGGACGTCCGCACCAAGTTGGCGCCGTTCTCCAACGTGCAGCTGGTCAAGGGCGACTTCACCGAGACGTTGGCGTCGACCGCCACCGGCCCGCTCGCGCTCGCTTATATCGACTGCGACTCCTACCGGGCTACCCGGTTTCTGTTCGACGCGCTGTTGCCCGACGGCATCAGCGCCGGCGGGTTGCTGATCTGCGAGGACTACGGTCATCCCGCACTGCTCGGCAACCGCGCCGCGGTGCACGAGAGCCTGGACGGCCGGCCCGGCCTGCTCAGGTTCTTCTCCCAGTTCAGCGGTCTCTACATCACGGTGAAGCTCACATGACCCGCAAGACCGACATCGTCGTCACCACGATCTTCGAGCCGGCGTGGCTCGACGGCTACCTGACCAACCTGGCGACGTACGGCCGCAGCGACGACGTCACCATTCGCATCGTGTGCGATCGCAAGACACCCGACAGCGTCTACTCGGCGGCGGCGGCGGCGCAGGGGCGCGGGTTTGCAGTCGACTGCCCGACGCTCGACGAGCAGACCGCGTATCTGGCCAAGCTCGGCCTCGAGGACTTCGTCCCCTGGGACACCGACAACCGTCGCAACATCGGTTTCCTCAAGGCGTGGGAGAGCGGCGCCGAGGTGCTCATCTCGATCGACGACGACAACTACTGCCGCGACGGGAGCGACTACGTCGCCGAACATCACGTGGTCGGCACCTCGGTGAAGGACCTGTCCGGCCATCGGGTCGCCGGCGGGGCGCCGTGGTTCAACATCTGCTCGCTCCTCGACATCGAGCCGGTCGCGCCGGTGTACCCCCGCGGCTATCCGTACGCGGCGAAGCGGCCCGAGGCGCAGGCGGCGCTGGGCGACCTCTTCGCCGGTGATTCGTCCTCGGTCGTCGCCATCAATGCCGGGCTGTGGCTTGACGACCCTGACGCCGACGCCATCACCCGGCTGGCGCTCTCGCCGCACGTGCGGTCCGCGTCGACCACTCCGGTGCTCTTCGAACGGGGCACGTGGAGCCCGATCAACACGCAAAACACGGCCCTCATTCGCGACGCGATCTCCGCCTACTACTACGTCCGCATGGGCTTCGAGTTGCATGGGCTGAAGATCGACCGCTTCGGCGACATCCTGTCCGGCTACTTCGTGCAGGCCTGCGCCAAACACCTCGGTCACACCGTCAGAGTTGGCTCGCCCGTCGTCGACCATCGGCGCACGCCCCACAACTTGTTCAAGGATCTGCACGAGGAGCTGGCCGGCGTGATCCTGCTCGAGGATCTCGTCCCCTGGTTGCAGGACGTCGAGCTGGCTGGCGACACCTATGCCGACACCTACGCCGACCTGGCCGAGCGGCTGCTCGAATCAGCGGCGTCGTTCAGCGGGATGGTGTGGGACCAGGGTGGCCGCGAGTTCCTCTCGGAGACCGCCCTCTGTATGCAGACCTGGCTCGGGGCGCTGCGTCAGCTCGCGCCCTGACCCGCCGCTCGCCTGTAGATCGCGGCGGTGGCTTCCGCGCACTTCTCCCAGGTGAACCCGGCGGCCTGCCCGGGGCCGGCCAGTGCCAGCCGCGTTCGCAGTTCGGCGTCGGCCGCCAGCGTCGCCAAGGCTTCGGACCACCGATCGACATCCCCGGCGGGGACGTAGACGGGAACCCCGCCCCCGACTTCGTGGAGCACCGCGAGGTCACTCGCGATCACCGGCGCGGCCGCGGCGCACGCCTCCAGCACCGGAAACCCGAAACCTTCGGCCCAGCTCGGGACGCACACGGCGAGGCAGCGTTGATACAGACCGGCCATCTCGGCGTCCGAGACCCGGCCGGCCATCACGATGGCGCCACGGGCCGGGCTCGCTGCCACCGCGGCGGCGACCCGCTCGGCTCCCCAACCGGGCGGTCCGGCGAGTACCAGGCGGACGCCGGTGAGACCGGCACCGGCGAACGCCGCGACCAGGACCTCCAGTCCCTTGCGCGCCGCGATCGCCCCGGCGGCCAGGAAGTACGGGCCCGGCGGGACCCGATCGAAGCTCGGCGCGCCTAGGTCGGATCGCCCGAGGGGCACGACGGCGACGCGTGCGGGATCGACGCCGGCCCGGACGATGCCGTCGGCGGTCGACCGAGAGTCGGCGATCACGACATCGACGACGTCACGGACCCGCTCCAGCTGGTCGCGTTGTATGGCCACGGCCCGGGGGGGATGCAACTCCGGGTATTCCGCCGCGGCCACGTCGTGGATGGTGAGGATCGCCGGGACGCGACTTGGCGGGGGCACCAGGTCGGTGGCGTGAACGACGTCGCACCGGCCGGCAACAATGCGGCCCCCCGGCCACCCGATGGTGCGCCAAGCGGCGTGGACGGCTCTCAGCGGCACTCTCACGTGGCGGGTTCCGGATGGCAGGTCGCCCTCGCCCCGCCCGATGGCGTAGGGACGCATCGTCACCCCGGCGTCGTCGAGGTGTGAGAGGAGTTGCCGTACGTAGCGGGCCACGCCGGTGTGGCCGGCGAGCGTGGGTGTCACGTCGATCCCGACGGTGAGCGGGCTGCGCCGCACGGAGTTCAGCGGGTCACGGGCGGTCGTGATCGTCGGAGAGCCCGACAACCGTGGGACCGTTGGCGCTGAGGGCGCCGTCGCTGTCGTCGCCGTACGGCGTGCCGTAGCCGTCGCCGTAGTACCCGTAACGGCCGTAGCCGGAGTCGGGCGAGTCCTTCAGCTTGAACTTGTTGAGGACCACGCCGAGCAGCCGGGTCTGGTTCCGGATGAGGGCGTCCTTGGCGTGCTCGATGGCCGCCACCGGCGTGCGCCCGGCCTCGACCACGAGCAGGGCCCCGGCCGTCATGCGGCCCAACACCAACGCGTCGGCGACGAGGAGCACCGGCGGGGTGTCGACCAGCACGACGTCGGCCTGCGCGGCCAGGCTTTCGAGCATGCCCGACGTTCGCCGCATGCCGAGCAGTTCGGCCGGGTCGGCGACCCGCGGCCCGGTGCCCATCACGTACAAGCCGCGGGGCCGGACGGGATCGGCGGCCAGCTCGACGTATTGAAGGCACTCGTCGATCGGCCGGCGGTCGAGCAACACGTCGGACGCGCCGACCTCATTGTGGATGCCCACCCAGCGATGCACGTCGGGATGGTGCAGGTCGAGGTCGACGAGCACCACCCGCTGGCCGGCCAGTGCAAGGGAGTAGGCGAGGTTCACCGCTGTCGACGTCTTTCCCTCGCCGGCGTCGGAGCTGGTCACCATCACCGTCGGGCGCTCGAGGTCGCTCAGGACGACGAGCAGATTCGAGCGCAGCACCCGGTACGCCTCTTCCTGGAAACGCGGCCCGATCCGGCCCTCAAGAAGCACGGGCGGACCAGACTTCTGTGCGAGGTGTCTGGCGTGCGTCGGTGTCCATGGGGATCACGCCGAGCACCGGCAGCTCGAGCTTGCGCTCGGCATCGCTGACGGTCTTCACGGTGATGTCGATGTACTCGAGGACGAAGGCGATGCCGGCGGCGACCGCAAAGCCGACCAACGCGCCGAGGATCAGCTGGCGCACGAGACTGGTTGGTTGTGGCGTCGCCGGCAAGCTCGCCTTCTCGAAGATGTAGGCCGGCGCCGCCGGTATCTCCCCCGGTTGCGGCGCGGCGCTGGGCTCGAACGTGGAGATCTTTTCGATGAAGGCGTCGGTGAGTCCGTTGGCCAGCAGTTGGGCGGTCGCCGGATCCCGGTCGACGACGTTGACTCGGAGAAGCTGCGTCCCCTTTTCGGAGAATGCCTGGGTCTCGCCCACGACACTTTGCGGTGATCGGGCCACGTTCGCTCGTTGGACGGCATCGCTGGCGACGGGCGCGCTGTCGATCATCGCCGCGTAGGTCCGACTGATCTGTTCGAGTCCGTTGAGGACGTCGCCGCCGAGCGACGCGCCGCTAACGGCGAGGAGGTTGCGGGAACCGACGTACACCGTCGCGGTGGCTGTGTAGCGAGGTGTCTGATCGGTCGACGCGTACCCGCCGAGGATGCCCGCGGCGGTGGTCAGGAGAATGATCAGGAGACGACGGCGCAGGATCGCGACGTAACGACGCAACTCCAATGGGGTGAACCTCTAGGGGAGTTAAGGCGGGCGGATAAAGAGTTCAGCGTAGCTCCGATACCGTCATCGCCGTGCCTCGCCCGCCGTCCGGTTCCCAGACCCGTCGCCCGCGCCGGCGCCGCCGGCTCCCACGCACCTTGGCGCAGTTCTCGGGTAGCGCCGTGGTGGCGCGCCGCCGACGCACCAGCGTGCGCGTCGGACTGATCATCGGAGCCGTTTTCGCCGTCGTGGCCGTCACCGCGACGCTCCGCCTCGTCCAAGTGGCGCGTGACCTTCGGGCCGTGCGCGACGCGTTGAACACCGCCGAGAGCCAGCTCAAGGCCGGCCAGCCGGCGGCGGCCCGGCAATCGGCGCTGAAGGCCGAAGTGCGCGCCGCGCACGCGGCCACGATTCTGCACAATCGCCCCGAGTTGACGATCCTCTACCCCATCCCGGTCATCCATCAGAACCTGGCCGCGCTGCGCACGGTCGTCGGTGTTGCGCTACGGCTGGGCACCGCCGGCGTATCGATCCTGCAGACCGCCAAGCCACTCGAGACGCCAGACGGGACGTTCGAAGTGCCCATGCGCGCCGGCGCCCTGCCGCTGGCCACCATCAACCGTTTGCGCCCCGATCTTCGGAGCCTGGCCGAGTCGTTGCCCGTGGCCGCCGAAGCGCCCAAGTCGCGGTTGATCCTGCCGCCGGTCAAGGACCTGAACAAGACGGTCTACGCGCAGTCCACGCTGCGCCGGCGCCAGGCCTTGACGTTGTCGGACGCCCTCGATCTTCTCGCCGAGATGAGTGGCTCCAACGGTCCGGCGCGCTTCCTCGTCGCCGTCGCCAACGCGGCTGAGATGCGGGGAACCGGCGGGATGATCCTCGCTTACGGCCAACTCACCTCGGCCGATGGCACCTTCAGCCTCGAGCGCTTCGGTGGTATTGACGACCTCGCGTTGAAGGACGCGGCGCCGACGCCACCGACCACGCCGCCGGACTACCTCTCTCGCTTCGCCGACTTGTCGCCGACCAAGGCATGGCGCAATGCCAACCTCGGTGGCGACTTCACCTACATCGGTCCCGTTCTGGAGTCGATGTACGACAAGGCGCTGGGCCGGCCCGCCGACGGTGTCATCCAGATCGACTCGATGGGCCTGGCCGCGCTCATGAGGGGAACCGGCCCGGTCGAGGTCAAGGGACTGGGGACGGTGACGGCCGACAACGTCGTGCGCGTCACGTTGAGCGACGCGTACACCCGCTTCCCGACCGAGCGGACCGAGCGTCAAGAGGTGCTAGGCGACGTGGCCGAAGCGGTGTTCAAGAAGCTGGTGACCGGCGCGTACCCGAGCCTGCGGCCGCTGGCCACTGCTCTGGTCGACGCCGTGGCCGAGCGCCGCATCATGCTGCATCTCGCCAAGCCGGCCGAGCAGCGCCACGTTGCCGCGCTGGCGGCCGAGGGACGCCTGCCTCTGAGCGGCGCCGACATGGCGACGCTCACGGTGCAGAACTTCGCCGGTAACAAGCTCGACTATTACCTGGACACCAAAGTGAAGCTCACGGGCGACCGCCGTCCGGGGTCACTCGGTCGCGTGCAGGCCGAGGTCACCATCGAGAATACGGCGCCGCGGGGCAGCACGTCGCCGGTCTATGTGTTCGGACCGTTCAGCCGTTCCTTCACCGCTGGGCAGTACGTCGGTCTGGCGTCGTTGTACGTACCGGCGGGAACGTCGATCCGCAGTGCACGCGGCGATCTGAGCAAGGGCGCCGCCGGTGTGTCGGCCGAAGCCGGCCGCTCGGTGATCACCTTTCCGGTCAGGGTGAACGCCGGGAGTCGGATCAGCGTCGTCCTCGACCTGCAACTGCCACCCGGTCCCGGCAAGGGTTACCGCCTCGACCTCGTGCCCGCGTCACGCGTGCGGCCGACGACCTATGACGTCCGCTTCGAGCGGGGCGACGGTCGCCGTCCCATCACCTTCAACGGTCCGCTGCTGCGCGAGCGCGTTTTCGTCGACTCCTCGAGGTAACGCGCGGCGCTACGCGATGCGCTGGCGGAGTGCGTCGAGCACCGAATCGGGAACGTGGAGGTCGCCGCGGCCCGTCCCGACAGAGAGGTCCGGTTTGTACGAACCGTGGTAATCGGACCCGCCCGTCACCACCAAGCCGTGACGGCCGGCCAGGCTGGACAGTTCGCTGCGCTGATCGGGGTCGTAGCGCCCGTAGACCGCCTCCAGGCCGGCCAGACCCAGCCCGGCCAGCTCGGCCACGGTGCGTTCGAGCTGGTCCGGCGGTTGCTCGAGACTCATCGGGTGAGCGAGGACGCTCACGCCGCCAGAGGCCTTGGCCAGCGCCAGCGCATCGGCTGGCTGAAGGCGTTCCTTGTCGAGGTACGCGGGCTTACCCTTGGCCAGCCAGACGTCGAACGCTTCTTGGATCGAGTTGACGATGCCTTTCCTCACCAGGATTGCCGCCATATGGGGTCGGCCGACGCCGTCACCCCCGGCTTCGACAACCATCTCGCCGTAGGTGATGGGGAGCCCCAGCTCGGCCAGGCGGGCGGCCAGGCGCTGATTGCGCTCGGTGCGGGCCTGCTGGAGGCGGATCAACGAGTCCTGGAGCGGACCCGGGCCGGGCTCGACGAAGTACACCAGCAGGTGCATCGTGCCCCGCGCCTCCAGTGACAGCTCACAGCCAGGAACGAGCTCCACGCCGACCTCGGCCGCCCGCTTCTGAGCGGCGCCGACGCCTTGGAGACGGTCGTGATCGGTGAGGGCCACGGCCTGGCACCCCGCCGCCGCTGCGAGTTCGGGGATGCGTTCGGGCGGGTCGGACCCGTCCGAAGCCGTCGAGTGGGTGTGGAGGTCGATCAAGTTCCCGGGACACTAGGCGCCACGGTGCGTGGTGGAACAGGCGATCCTGGGGTATCATGCCCTCGGCGGTGCGTCTTCGCGCTTGGGGGCAGGCGACACCTCGTTCTTTGATCACGAAGCGCGCACAATGAAGAAGGCGACTATGACCTACCGGAGACAACAGGCCAGGCGTGCGACAGCGGTCGTGCTCGCCTCGCTCATGGCCGCTCTTTTCCTGATCGGCGCAAAGCCAGCCGCTGCTCAGACGGTCACCGACCCCTACGGTGGGGGCGGTGTCACGGTGGTCGTCCAGATCCGTCCGGGCATGAAAATCAACGTGATTGTGACCACCCCGGGCGAAAAGGTCCGGGTCAGCGCATGCATCGCACCGAACCGCATCGTCAATATCTCGCTGAACCCCGGCACCACCCAGAACCCCGGTCGCCCCTGCCCCCGTCCCGGTGGCGGCAACGGCAATGGCAACGCGCTCGGGGTGCCGGCCAAGATGCAGCTCATCGGTCTCGCCTCACTGAAGCCGCAGGATGCCCTCCTGCAAGCCACCACCGCCACCACCACAGCGCCGCTGCCGGTGTGCGCGTTCAACCGCCCGACCGAGGCCGGCCCGCCGTCGACCACGACCGGCGGCGTGATCGCAACGGAGCCCACCGACTCCAACGGCTGCCTTGACACGTTCGTCACCGTCCCAAACCGCCCGCCGGGCTACTACGAAGTGTGCGCGGCGGCCGCCGGCGCGGAAACCGTCTGCACTGTTTTGCGCATTGTGTCGAAGTCGAGCCGGGCCAGCGAGGCTGGCCGTGGCTTCGCCCGCACCGGTCTCGACTTTCTCCCTTGGGTTCTGGGAGCCCTGGCCGCCATCATCGCCGGCCGCACGATGCTGCGCCGTAGTCGGCGTTCCGTCCGGAGCTGACCGTCCTCGTGGGGCACCGGTAGCGCCAATCCCGGCCCTCGCTGTGGGAAACTCGAACAGGTGACCGAACACCTCGAGGACGCTCCGCGTGAAGCGTGTGGGGTCTTCGGCATCTACGCGCCCGCCCGTTCCGTCGCCCCCCTGATATTCGACGGCCTCTACGCGCTCCAGCACCGCGGCCAGGAGTCGGCCGGCATGGC
>JACDEA010000353.1 GCA_013816725.1 Actinomycetota bacterium | reverse complement strand
GAGTCGACCTCGTCGACGATTCCGAACACGTGGCCGCGCTGGACCATGTATTCCTTGGCCCGGGCCATGTTGTCGCGCAGGTAGTCGAAGCCGAACTCGGCGTTGGTTCCGTACGTAATGTCGCTGGCGTACGCCGCCTTCTTGTCCTCGAAGTCGTCGCGGTCGGGCAGGACGAGACCAACGGTGAGCCCGAGCCACTTGTAGAGCCGGCCCATCCACTCGGCATGGAACGACGCCAGGTAATCGTTGACCGTGACGAGGTGCGCGCCGTTCTGTGACAGGCCGTTGAGGTAGAGCGGCAACGTGGCAACCAGCGTCTTACCCTCACCGGTTTTCATCTCGGCGATCCACCCGAAGTGCAGGGCGGCGCCACCCATGAGCTGCACATCGAACGGCCTCTGCCCGATCGTGCGGGTCGCTGCCTCGCGGCCGACGGCAAAGGCTTCGATCAAGAGGTCATTGAGATCCTCGCCCCGGCCCAGTCGCTCGCGGAACTCGACCGTCTTGTACTGCAGGTCGGCGTCGGACAGAGCATGCAGTTCGGGCTCGAGCGCGTTGATATCGGGCACCAGGGATTGCAGGGCCCGAATCTTCTTGCCTTCGCCGGCGCGCAGGACTCGTGAAAATACGCTCAAGGGGTGCCCAGTCTAGGGGCCGGGGCCGATCTCTTTAACAGCACGATGTCGCCGGTTTGTCCGATCCGCTCGAACTGGGATTCCTCGAGACCGCGCAGGATGCCCCGGTCGCGGTCATTGAGCACCGACTCGACGATCACGATGTAGTCGACGTGACGCGATTGGGGCAACAGCGCCCCGTTTCTGCGGCCGTCGCCCCAGTTCTGGCTGTACCACGGGACCGGGAACTCGTAGATCTCGTCGCGGTGGTCGAGATGGGTCACGAAGCTGTAGTGGCTCGACACCGCGGCCCCGGCAGGGATCTTCGCGAGGAGGTGGTGGATCGGGCCGACGTGCGCGGCGCTGGCGTCGCCCAGGGCTTCGGGGTTGCGGGCGTACTGCGAGGGCCCCCACATCCAGCCGGTGAGCCCGCTGGCGCCCAGGAGCAACCCAACGCCGAGGGTCCGCAACCGGAACCGCTGGATGTGGGCCAGGCCGATGACCGTGGCGAAGGCCAGCACCGCCACGATCAACGTCGTGTAGTGATATTGCAGGTGGTACTGGTACCAGAAGGTGCTCAGTAGGTTCGACGCCAGGGGCCCTGCGGCGATGAGCACTGCAGTCGGCGCCAGCAGGGCCAGCAGCCCGAAGCTTGCGAACAGCTGCCACGCGTAGAAGCTCTTGTCGCCTTCCAAGGCCAGGGCGACGACGTCCCACGGCCGCAGAAGCGTGTGCTTGATGAGGCCGCCCATGCCGCCGTAGGGCACCCGCCACGCGTCGAGCGTGCCTTCGCCGTTGAGGGTGGGCAGGATCAACCACACCGCGCCGGCGAACCACAGCAGCGACGCGAACGCGGTGAGGAGGCCGACCCGCAGGTTGTACTTTCTGGCCACGTACAGGCCCAGCATGAACGTCATCAGCGGAACGTCCTCCTTCACCATCAGGAGGGCGAATACGACGACGAGGAACAGGCCCCACCGGCGCTTGGTCATGAAGTACAGCGCGGCGAGCGCCAATGGCACTTCGAACACGTCGGGATGGAATTGCTCCCAGCCTTCCCATTGCAGAGCGGGGTTGGCCAGGAAAGCGACGGCCACGCCGAGCGCTAGCCATTCGCTGCGCAACTTCTCGCGGGCGATCAGGAACAGCGGCGCAGCTGCCATGGAGAGCGCGGCGGCCTGCGCCACGATGAGGACCTTGGCCGACGGGAACAGCCAGTAGAACGGCACGAGCGGGAGCAGGATGAACGAGGTGTGGTCGCCGAAGAGGTGCACGCCCATGATCGTGATGAACGGCGACTTGAAGCGGCTGAGCAGCCACACCCCCTGATCGAAGATGCCGAAATCGAAGCCGAACGTGCCAAAGGCGTTGTGGCGGCGGATGCCCCACGCCGACCACGCGCCGATCGCCAGACTGATGACGGCGACCAGCGCGACTCGGGCGACGAAACTGGTGCGGAGCGGGCGGTGGTCCTCGGCGTCAGCCCAGTGACGCCACCGCCGGACGGCGCGCACCAGCGCGGGTGAGGGGGGTTCCGCGCTCAGTCGTCGTCGCGGAGGTCGAGCAGCTTCTCGCGAAGCGCGTACATCACCGCCTCCATCCTCGAGTGCAGGTGCAGCTTCTCGAGGATGTTGCGAACGTGGTTCTTGACGGTGTTCTCGGAGATGAACAACTCGTCGGCGATCTCGCGGTTGCTCATCCCCTTGGCGACCAGCTTCAGCACTTCGAGTTCACGGGCGGTGAGGGCCGGCACCGGGAGGCGCTCGCGTTCGTCGGCCCGCTTCGACATCGCACTGAACTCGTTGATCAGCTTGGAGGCCATCGACGGCGTGATCTTGCTCTCGCCCTGCATCACCGCGCGGATCGAGTCGGCGACCTCCTCGACCGAGACCTCCTTGAGGAGGTAGCCGCTGGCGCCAGCCTTGATCGCTTCGTAGAGGTCGGAGTCCTCGTCACTCACCGTGAGCATCAGGATCTTGGTGGTGGGGACGCGATCACGGATCGACTGCGTGGCCTCGATGCCGTTGACCCGGGGCATGCGGACGTCCATCAGCACGACGTCGGGCGCCAGCTCCTCGGCTTTGGTGATGGCTTCTTCGCCGTTCTCGGCCTCGCCGACGACCTCGATGTCCTCCTCGGTGTGAAGAACCACCTCGAGGCCGCGACGGTAGAGCGGCTGGTCGTCGGCGATGAGAACCCTGATGGGCCCCCCGTCGCCGGCCGTGCGGGAGTCGTTCATCAGCCAATCACGTCGCGTCGATCAGGCCGATGTTGCCGTCGGCCCGGCGATAGACGACCGCGGCCTTCTCGGATTCGGCGTTGGTGAAGAAGAAGAAGTCGTGGCCGAGCAACTCCATCTGCAACGCCGCCTCCTCCGGAATCATGGGCTTGATGTCGAACCGCTTTGTCTTCACGATACGGGCGCCGAGGTCTTCAAGCGCGTCATCCCCGTCGTCGACCGAGTCGAGGTCGGCGGCCTTTGGCGTGGGGCCGTTGTTGATGTGGCCGTTGTGGCGGCGGGGGTGCGAGCGACCGACCAGCTTCCCCTTCAGCTTCTCCATGCGGTGCTCGAGCTTGTCGACCACACGGTCGACGGCGGCGAGGGGGTCGGCGGCGGCCGCTTTGGCCCGCACGATGTGGCCGTGACCGTGCATCGTGACCTCGCAGATCTCCTTTTC
>JACDEA010000009.1 GCA_013816725.1 Actinomycetota bacterium | reverse complement strand
AATGTGAGCGGGTCGACGTCGTGCGGGCTCACCCGCCCGGCGGCCGCGGCCGACGCGAAACCGGGCGCGGTGCTGGCCGTCACCGGTGGCGAGTCGACGCCGGCGGGCGTGGCCGCAGGTGCGGTGATCGCATTCGCGCTGTGCCGGCGCCGCCTGCGCCGGCGCGCGGTCTGACGTGCGGACTCTTGTCGGCGCCGCGCTCGTGGTGGTTCTCGCCGCTGGATGCCGGACCGAGACCCGGGTGGTGCAGCCATCGTCGACGACGACGTCGGCGCCGGCTCCCTCCGATCGGTTCGAGGTGACGGGGACGCTCAGCGAACTCAGCGCCGACCGGGCGGTGGGTGACCCCGTGCCGCCGCCGTTCACCATCACCGTGGCCGAACGGGGCGTGGGCGGCGCCGAGATCGCCGGGGCCACCGTGGGCGGCCAGCCCGTGCAGATCAACTGGGACGCGGGCCGTCCGCTGCCGGTCAGCGGTCGAGGCGGCGGCCTCGACCTCGGCGCCGCGCCCATAACCGTCCGCGGGTCAGCCGTCAGGTGGTCGCTCGACGGCGCCGCTCGGACCCTGTTGCCCGGGCCCTACAGCTTGGGGTCGTCGGTGGCCGTCGGTAGCGGTGGCCTGGCCAAGCCGGTCGACTCACTGGCGTTCATCGCCGGCAACGACGCCGCGCTGTCGACCCGGGGCGGAGCCGCCATCGACCTGCCGGCCGGACGCCTCCGCGTCGAAGGCCGCGAAGGCTCCCTCACACTGACGGGACGCCTCGAGCTGGCGTCGTCCACCGCGACGCGCTCGGTCACCAAGGTCGCGTTCGGGCCGGGGGTCTACGAGGTGACCCTCACGCCGGTGGGCGCCGGGTTCGACGTGCTGGCGCGACTGGCCGGGCGGGTAACCGCGTGATCGACCTCTCCGGCTCGTGGCGGGCCGCTGGGGCCGACGAAGGGCTGCGCCGCCGGTTCCCGGATCCGTCCTTCACCGACGACGCCTGGGCCGAGTTGTCCGTGCCCGGCCACTGGCGATCGAGCCCGGCGTTCGCCGGTCACGACGGACCGCTGCTCTACCGCCGGCGGTTCGAGACCGCGACACCCGCGGCCGGCCGCCGCCGGTGGCTTGTATTCGACGGCCTCTTCTACCAGGGCGACGTGTGGCTCGACGGCGCCTACGTCGGCGACACCGAGGGCTACTTCGCGCCGCACGCCTTCGACGTCACCGCGGCGCTGGCCAAACAGACGGAGCACCTCCTCGCCGTCGAGTTGGCCTGCGCGCCGCCGAGCGATCGCCGGGCCAAGCGCAACATCACCGGCGTGTTCCAGCACTGGGACTGCCTCGACCCCGACTGGAACCCCGGCGGCATCTGGCGCCCGGTTCGCGTCGAGGAGACCGGACCGGTGCGGATCCGCAAGCTGCGCGTGCTGTGCAACGAGGCGACGTCGGAGCGCGCGGTGCTCGACGTGCGCGCGCAACTCGACGCCATCGAAGCCTCGACCGTTTCGGTGCGGACGACGGTCGGCGGCGTCGTCGATCACGAGGCCGAGCACCAGCTGGCCGCCGGACCCAACGACGTGCGCTGGACCGTAACCGTCGACCGGCCCAATCTGTGGTGGCCGCACGCGTTGGGCGGTCAGCCCCTGTACGACGTCGCCGTCGAAGTCGCCGGCAGCCACCGCGTTACACGCCGCACCGGCCTCCGCCAGGTTCGGATGAAGAAGTGGATCCTCGAGGTCAACGGTGAGCGACTGTTCGTGAAGGGCGCCAACCAGGGCCCGACACGCATGGCGCTGGCCGAGGCACCCGAGGCCAGCTTCGCCGTCGACGTGGCGCTGGCCGTCGGGGCCGGACTCGACCTGCTGCGCGTGCACGCGCACATCAGCCGTCCCGAGCTGTACGACGCGGCCGACGAGCGCGGGTTGCTCCTGTGGCAGGACTTCCCGCTGCAGTGGGGCTACGCCCGCGGCATTCGCAAGCAGGCCGGCCGACAAGCCGAAGCGGCGGTGAGCCTGCTCGCCCACCACCCGGCGATCGCGATGTGGTGCGGGCACAACGAACCGTTGGCCCTCGACGGCATGCCGTCGCCAGCGCGGTTCTTCGCGCTTCAGGAGCTGCCCACCTGGAACAAGAGCGTGCTCGACGCGACCGTGAAGCGCGCGCTCGAGCGGCACGACGGCACCCGTCCCGTGATCGCTCACTCGGGGGTGCTCCCCCACCCCGGCTCCGGTGGGACCGACACCCACATCTACTTCGGGTGGTACCACGGCGAGGAGCGCGACTTCCCCGGGTTCTGCGCGACGGTGCCGCGCATGGCGCGGTTCGTCAGCGAGTTCGGCGCGCAGGCGGTCCCCGACGCCGCCGCTTTCATGGATCCCGAACGCTGGCCCGATCTCGACTGGGACCGCCTCGGCCACACCCACTCGCTGCAGCGGGCGCAGTTCGACCGGTACGTGCCCCCGGCGGACTACCCCACCTTTGCTGCGTGGCGTGACGCGACCCAGGCGTACCAGGCGACGGTTATCAAGCACCACATCGAGACGCTGCGCCGCCTCAAGTACCGCCCGACGGGCGGGTTCTGCCAGTTCGCCTTCGCCGACGCTCACCCGTCGGTCACCTGGTCGGTCCTCGACCACGAGCGCAACCCGAAGGCGGGTTTCGCTGCACTGGCCGCCGCCTGCGCGCCGGTGATCGTCGTGGCCGACCGGCCCGACGAGCACTACGCGCCCGGCGCTGCCGTTCGGCTCGACGTGCACGTGGTCAACGACCTCCGCTGTGGGATCGCCGACGGCGTCGTCACCGCCACGCTGTCGAGCGCGCTCGTGACGGACGAGCGCACGTGGCGGTGGGCCGGTGACGTTCCGGCCGACGACTGCGTGCGGGTGGCCACCATCGACGCCACCGCGCCCGACGAACTCGGTCCCTTCGCCGTCGACCTGCGCTTCGAGGCGGCGGGCCTGTCGGTTACCAACAGGTACACAGCTCACGTCGTCGCCGACGACGAGTAGCGGCGTAACGGCAGCAGCGTGCTAAGTAGAGGTATGTGACCACGACACTGGCGCGATCGGGGCGGCGGCCCGCGGCCCTGCGGTCGACCGTGGGCCGCAAGCAACTGATGGCGGTCACCGGCGTTCTCTGGTTCGGCTTCGTCTTCCTGCACATGGTCGGCATGCTCAAGTTCTTCACCGGGCCGGAGTCCTTCGACCATTACTCGCACTGGCTGCGCACGCTGTTCAGCCCGCTGTTCCCCCACGGGTGGTTCCTGTGGTTGCAGCGCGGCGGCCTCACGGTCGCGCTGCTGCTGCACATCTGGGCCGCCACCTCACTCACCCGCCAGAGCCGCCGGGCCCGGCCCGTCCGTTACGCCCGGACGACCAACGTGCAGGCCACGTACGCCAGCCGCACCATGCGGTGGGGCGGCGTGATCATCCTGCTGTTCATCGTGTACCACCTGCTCGACCTGTCGATGGGCCCGGCCAATCCCGGTTACGTCCGCGGCGAGGTGTTCCGCAACACCGTGGCCAGCCTCGAACGGTGGCCGGTGGCGATCGCCTACCTGCTGGCCGTCGGTGCGGTGTGTCTCCACCTGTACCACGGCGTGTGGAGCGCGTTGCAGACCATGGGCGCCAACAGCCCGAAGCGCGACGCCATGATCCGGCGCGTGTCGAAGACGGTGGGCCTCCTCGTCTTCGTGGGCTTCGCCTCGGTGCCCGTCGCCATCCTCCTGGGATACCGCGGATGACCCAGACGATCACCGAGACCGAGAATCCCTGGATCGACGCACCGTCGGGCACCGGACCGGTCCTCACCGCCAACGTCAAGGCCGACGGCAAAACCATCGAAGAAATGTGGGACGCGCATCGCTTCAGCTTGAAGCTGGTGAACCCGGCCAACAAGCGCAAGCACACGATCATCATGGTGGGCACCGGCCTGGCCGGCGGGGCCGCCGCCGCGTCGCTCGGTGAGCTGGGCTACCACGTCAAGGCGTTCTGCTACCAGGACAGCCCGCGGCGCGCCCACAGCATCGCCGCGCAGGGCGGTATCAATGCGGCGAAGAACTACCGCAACGACGGTGACAGCGTGTTTCGCTTGTTCTACGACACCGTCAAGGGTGGCGACTTCCGCGCTCGCGAAGCCAACGTGTACCGATTGGCGCAGCTGAGCGTCGACATCATCGACCAGTGCGTCGCGCAGGGCGTGCCCTTCGCCCGTGAGTACGGCGGTCTGATCGACACGCGCAGCTTCGGCGGCGCGCAGTTGTCGCGCACGTTCTACGCCCGGGGCCAGACCGGTCAGCAGCTCCTCCTCGGTGCCTACTCCGCGTTGTGCCGCCAGATCGACGCCGGCACCGTCGAGATGCACCCGCGTACCGAGATGCTCGAGGTGATCGTGGTCGACGGCCGGGCGCGCGGGATCGTCGTCCGCGACATGATCAGCGGCGCGATCAGTTCGCACTTCGGCGACGCCGTCGTGCTCGGCACCGGCGGGTACAGCAACGTGTTCTTCCTGTCCACCAACGCCAAGGGCTGCAACACCACGGCCATCTGGCGTGCCCATCGCAAGGGAGCGCTGTTCGCCAACCCGTGCTTCACCCAGATCCACCCGACGTGCATCCCCGTCGCCGGCGACCACCAGTCCAAGCTCACGCTGATGAGCGAGTCGCTGCGCAACGACGGTCGCGTGTGGGTGCCGAAGCAGGGCGACGACACCCGCGCCCCCGACCAGATCCCCGAGGACGAGCGCGACTACTACCTCGAGCGCATGTACCCGGCGTTCGGCAACCTGGTGCCGCGCGACATCGCGTCGCGCGCGGCCAAGCGGGTGTGCGACGAGGGGCGCGGCGTGGGGCCTGGCGGCCTCGGCGTGTACCTCGACTTCTCGAAAGCGCAAGGCGGACCGGCGGCGATCAACGCCAAGTACGGGAACCTCTTCGACATGTACGAGCGCATCACCGGCGAGAACCCCTACGAGGTCCCGATGCGCATCTACCCCGCCGTCCACTACACGATGGGCGGGCTGTGGGTGGACTACAACCTGATGAGCACGATCCCCGGGCTCTTCGTCGCCGGTGAAGCCAACTTCTCGGACCACGGCGCCAACCGCCTCGGCGCCAGCGCGCTCATGCAGGGCCTGGCCGACGGTTACTTCATCCTCCCGGCCACGCTCACCGACTACATCGGAGCCAACACCCTCCCGCCGGTGTCGGCTGATCATCCCGCGGTCAGAGAAGCCGAGGCGTCGGTCAACGAACGGGTCCAGCGTCTCCTCGACGTCAACGGCACCCGCACGGTCGATTCGTTCCACCGCGAGCTGGGCCAGGTGATGTGGGACTACTGCGGCATGAGCCGCAACGGCGAGGGGCTGCGCAAGGCCATCAACCGCATCCCCGAACTGCGGGCCGAGTTCTGGGACAACGTCAAGGTCCCCGGCATCAACGAAGACCTCAACCAGTCGCTCGAGAAGGCCGGTCGGGTGGCTGACTTCTTCGAGCTGGCCGAGCTGATGTGCATCGACGCGCTCCACCGCAACGAGAGTTGCGGCGGCCACTTCCGCGAGGAGTACCAGACGCCCGAAGGCGAAGCGCGCCGCGACGACGACAACTACGCCTACGCCGCGGCGTGGGAGTTCAAAGGCGTCGGCCTGGCGCCGGTGCTGCACAAGGAAAAGCTCACCTTCGACTACGTGCACCCGGCGCAGCGGGACTACCGGTGAGCGACGAGATGCGGCTCACGCTGAAGGTGTGGCGCCAGCCGAAGGGCGCGACCAAGGGCCACTTCGAGACGTACGAGACCGACGGCGTGAGCCCCGACATGTCGTTCCTGGAGATGCTCGACGTCGTCAACGACCGGCTCACCCTCGACGGTCAGGACCCCATCGCCTTCGATCACGACTGCCGCGAGGGCATCTGCGGCACGTGCGGGATGGTGATCAACGGCGTGGCCCACGGACCGGAGCGGGCGACGACGGCGTGCCAGCTGCACATGCGCCACTTCCGCGACGGCGACGTGATCCACATCGAGCCTTGGCGCGCCGCCGCGTTCCCGGTGATCAAGGACCTCGTCGTCGATAGGGGCGCGCTCGACCGCATCATGGAGGCGGGGGGCTTCGTCACCGCGCCCACCGGCGCCGCGCCCGAAGCACACTCCACCCTCGTTCCCAAAGAAGCGGCCGACGCGGCATTCGAAGCCGCCGCGTGCATCCAGTGCGGCGCGTGCGTCGCCGCCTGCCCCAACGCGTCAGCGATGCTCTTCACCGCGGCCAAGGTCGCCCACCTGTCGAGGCTGCCCCAAGGCCAGCCCGAGCGTTACGGGCGCGTGGTCAAGATGGTGGCCACGCACGACGCCGCCGGATTCGGGAACTGCACGAACATTGGGGAGTGTGCGGCGGTTTGTCCGAAAGAAATCAAGCTGGACACCATCACAGCGCTGAATCGAGACGTGATCAGCAGCACACTGTTCCAGTAACTGTTCCGGGAGAGGCGCGCGCCGAGGTAGGATTACGCCTTCCGGCGGCGAAGTTATACCCGCGGAAGACAACGGCGAAACACGGCGACCGGGGGAACGGTGAAACCTCTCTACGACGAACTACACGCGTGGCCCACGCCGCGCGATCCCGCCGTCGAGCTTCCGTTGGCGATCCTGCGGCGAACGTGGCGGTTGTTCCGGGAAGTCATGCGCCTGCTAGATCGGGCCGGCACCTCGGTGGTTCCCCGCTCAACGCAACGACGCGTCGCGTTCTCGCTCGTGCCCTTGGCCGTCGCAGTGAGCGCGCTCGGCTTCGTCGCCATCGGCGTTCGCGTCGGCGGTACGGGACCGGCGCCGACCCTTCAGTCGCAGCTCGTCGCCAGCGACCGTCTGCGGGTCGCCGACGTACTGCCGCCGCAGACCGCGAAGCGGACGGTGGCCGAGCCGCCGACAACGGTGGCACCGCGGGCGGTAGCGCCGGCGGCACCCACGCTGCGCGGCGCGCTGCCGGTCGGCAAGGGCATGTGGATATACCTGCCCAAGGCGGTGGAAGGCGGTAATCCCCAAGCCATCGTCGCCCGGGCCAAGGCGGTGGGCCTCACCCACCTCTACGTCCGTACCGGTTCGTCGAAGGCCGGCTTCTACGGCGCCGACTTCCTGACCCAGCTCCTACCGGTCGCCCACGCCGCCGGCATCCGCGTCTACGGGTGGGACTTCCCCTACCTCGACAACGTGGCCGAGGACGTGAGCCGCGCGGTGGCCGCCATCACGTTCACCACGCCGAGCGGCGACACCATCGACGGCTTCTCGGCCGACATCGAGTTTCCGAGCATTGGCGTCAAGGTCACCCCCGAGAACGCCACCGCCTACGGCGCCGGCCTCCGCCAAGCCGTCGGTGCGCAGTACCCCCTGATCGCCACGGTCCCGCGGCCGTCGCACAAGATCAAGTTCTATCCATACACCGAGGTGGTGGCCAGCTTCGACGCCATCGCGCCGATGGTCTACTGGCTGAACCGCGATCCGGTCAGCGACGTCGCCGGGGCGATGGCCGACCTGGCCAAGTTCAACAAGCCCGTGTTCCCCATCGGCCAGGCCTATGACGGCGCCGCCGACCACGGCCCGCCCGGCGTCCCCGGACGAGCGGCGTTGCTGGCCTTCATGGAAGCCGCCGAGCGGACCGGCGCCAATTCGGTGTCGTTCTGGTCGTGGCAGCACGCGTCGCAGGAAGCGTGGGACGCGATCCGCGACGCGACTCAGTTCACGCTCCCCGCCGCGCCCGCAGGCGTCTTCACCCCGCCCCAGGTCCGGGCGTACCAGAGCCTGCTCACCAGCCTCGGCTTCCCGACGGCGGTCGACGGCGTGTGGGGCAAATCGATGATCGACGCGGTCTCGGCCTATCAGCGCGCCGGCCGGTTGCCGGTCACCGGCGTGATCGACACGGCCACCAAGGGCCTGCTCCTCAAGCCGTTCAAGACCCCGCTGCTCGGTCGTTAGCCGACCCAGGCGACACCGGGGCGGCCGTCGGCCGCGGTCACGGCGCACAACGCGCGAGGAATGCCGTCGACGCCCTTCACCGGCGCGGCGTGCCGCGGGTCGAGTTGTAGGCGGACGTCGCCGTCGGCCGCGACGCCGCCGGCCAGGAGGCCGTACTCGGTGACGACCGGGATCACGTCGTCGATTGTCAGCGGCGTGCCGTCGTCGAGGCGACCGGTCAGCGGCGGGCGGGGCTCGGCTGCCACCGCGCCCCGCGTATCGATGCGCAGGCGCTCGTCGCCGACCAAGACGTCGCCGTGCACACTCCAGAGCGCGTCGCTGCGCTCCCACTCCAGGTCGAAGCCGAGGGCGACGACGTCGCCCCGTTCGTCGAGCAGCGCGACGGCGGGGTCGTCGTAGCCGGTCGCGAACGCTTCCATCCCGACCGACCAGTGTTCGTCGGGCGTTTCACAGGTGAGCGACGCCCACAACCCGTCGGTGCGGACGTCGAGCCCGGGCCGGCGAGGGACGTCGTCGTCCCGCAGGGCCACCAGCGGGTGGCGGCCCAGCCCGACGACAGCGGCCCAAAACGACGAACCAGCGAGGCGCACGTACCCGCCGAACGACGCGTCGTCGGCGGCGAAATCGAGGTACCAGCCATCGGCCAGCATGCCGATGACCGCTACTTGGGGTTGACGTTGCGCAGCGTGCGTTCCACGTCGCCGCTGCGGCCGTTCGTCGTCCCGGTCGCCTTCTCGTACGTGAGCAAGCCCCGGTCGGCGGCGAAGTGGCGCACGGCCGACTCAGCGACGTCGGAGTTGAAGAACGCACTTCGCACGGTGGTCGTTCCCGTCGACTCGATAACCCACGTCGGCACCGACACGTCGCCGACCTTGTCGAGGCTCTTGCCCGTGACCTTCGACGTCGCCACGCGGTGAATCGTCACCTGCGTACCCGACACCGTCGTCGTGCACGTGCTGTCGGTCTTCCAGGTCTTGCCCACGTCGAGCGGAAATTGGAAGGCGAGGAGGGCCGGCTGCCAGGTGCAGTCGACGGTCCCCTGAGGGCTGGCGATACGCGACGAGGAGACGCGCATCGCATCGGCCGACCATGCCTCTTCGTTCGCCAGCGTGTTCCCCGACCCGTCCTGGTACGTCTCGCGTCGGCCGACAGCCCCTCCCTGATCGGGGAGGGCCTCCACCTTGGCGTCGCGGTCGCCATTGGACGACGGGTCCGCGGTGCCGGCGATCTTGTAGGTGTACGTGCCCGGCGCCGGGGCCTTCGCCGCGCCGGGCGTGGGAACGGCGGCGGTGCCGGGGGCGGTGGTGGCCGAGAGGGCTTTCGTGGTTGGCGGCGCCGCGCTGGTAGTCGGGCCCGCCGCCCCGGTCGTGAGCGTGGTGGCGCCAGCGTCGCCCGTCGTCGTGATCGTGGTCTCGCCCGCGGAGCGGTCGGTCTTGCGATCGGCGGCCAGCCGGGTGTCGCCGGAATCCACCGTGAAGGCGCCGATCAGGCCGACAACCAGGACGAGGCCGGCGGCCGCCATCAGGGCGCGGACGAACTCCGGGCGTTCGAGGTTCATCGTGGCATCGTAGGCCCGTGAATCCCGCCCTCAGCCGCGCCGCGGCGTCCTGCCTACTGCTCGCGCTGCCGTTGGTCGCGTGCGACCGACGGCCGTCACCCACCATCGGCGACAAGGCCTTCGTCGCCCGCGCCAACGCGCTCTGCGGCCGCCAACTTCCCGCCCTGCGTGCCGAGCGACGCCAGAGCGATGTCATGGGCAACACGCCCAAAAACGACCGCGGTGTAACCGCGGCGAAGATCGAGAAGGTGGCCGACGGGCTCGACCACGTCGCCGACCAGCTCGGAAATCTGCCGGTGCGGCGTCAAGACCAAGGCGGGGTGGCGGCCTGGCTGGAGGAGTGGGCGAACTTCACCGGTATCGGTCGCCGGTACGCCGCCGCGGTGCGCACCGAGCGGGCCGCGGTGTACTCGTCGATCGCAGCCACGGGCAACGGCCCGGTGCGTCGAATCGCCCGCTTTGCCCGGGCCAACCGCATGGACAACTGCGTCCTCTGACTCGCCGGTGAACGGCGAGCGCCGCAGCACTAGGGTGTGGCCCCTGCCCACCCAACCCATTGCACAGGGGGTTTGCCCGTGACGCTGGCCGAGGTGCTGGACGACCACTTCTTCACTCGGTATCGGAATCTTCTCGATGCCGAGGACGCTGCGTTCGATGAGCTCGAACACGCCTTCGAGGAAGGCGACCGAGCCCACTTCGAACAGGACCTGGCCGCCTGGAAACAGGCGATCGAGAAGAAGTTGGCCTACCTCCAGCGGGCCGGCGTCGAAGTCCACCTCACCATCCGGGTGTAGCCGCTTAGAGCAGGCTGTCGACCTCGGCCGCTTCGGCCTGAAGTTCTTCGGTGGTGACGCGGATCTTGTCGCGGGCGAAGGCGTCGAGTTCGAAGCCCTCCCTGACCGCCCAGCCGCCCTTGCCGTCGGCGGCGACCGGGAAGCCGAACTGGAGCCCTTCGGGGATGCCGTATTCACCCCGGCTCACGACCGCGAGTGACGCGCAGTCGCCCTCGGCGGTGGCGTTGAGGACGCTGACGACCGAGTCGACCGCGGCGTTGGCCGCCGATCCGGCCGACGACTGGCCCCGGGCCTTGATGATGGCGGCGCCCCGCTGCTGGATCGTGGTGAGGAACTCCCCCTGCAACCACGCGGTGTCGGCGATCGTGTCGTAGGCGCCCCTGCCGCCGATGGTGGCGTTGGCCGCGTCGGCGTACATCGTCGATGAGTGGTTGCCCCAGATGGCGACGTTCTTGACGTCGGTCACCGGCACGCCGGCCCGCTTGGCCAAGAGCGTCGTCGCCCGGTTCTGGTCGAGGCGGGTCATCGCAAAGAACCGCTCGGCGGGAACGTCGGGTGCATTGGCCCGGGCGATGCGGCAGTTGGTGTTGCACGGGTTGCCGACCACGAGGATGCGGACGTTGGCCGCGGCGTTGTCGTTGATGGCCCGGCCTTGATCCTTGAAGATCCCGCCGTTGATGTTGAGGAGGTCGCTGCGCTCCATTCCCTCCTTGCGGGGAACCGACCCGACGAGGAGCGCCCAGTTGGCACCGGTGAACGCGGTCTTGAGGTCGGACGTCGCTTCGATGCCGGCGAGCAGCGGAAAGGCGCAGTCGTCGAGTTCCATGACGACGCCCCCGAGCGCCGGCAGCGCGGGCTCGATCTCCAGCAGGCGCAGTACGACGCGCTGCTTGGGCCCGAAGACCTGCCCGGAGGCGATCCGGAAGAGCAGCGCGTATCCGATGTTGCCCGCCGCGCCGGTGACGGTGACCTGGATCGGCTTGCGCGGCGCCATTAGAGGCGCTCCACGATCGCCGCGGCGAACTCGGAGCACTTGACCTCGGTGGCCCCGTCCATCAGGCGGGCGAAGTCGTAGGTGACGATGCGCTCGGCGATCGTCGCCTCAAGCGCCCGCACGATGTCGTCGGCCGCGCCCTGCCACCCCAGGTGCTCGAACATCAACACGCCCGAGAGCAGCAGGGAGCCGGGGTTCACCTTGTCCTGGCCCGCGTACTTGGGCGCAGTTCCGTGGGTGGCCTCGAAGATGCCGTGGCCAGTGACGTAGTTGATGTTGCCGCCCGGCGCGATGCCGATGCCGCCGACCTGGGCGGCGAGCGCGTCCGAGAGGTAGTCGCCGTTGAGGTTGGTGGTGGCGATCACGTCGAAGTCCTCGGGCCGGGTGAGCACCTGCTGCAGCGTGATGTCGGCAATGGCGTCCTTCACCAGGATGCGATCGCCTGGCTTGCCGTCGCAGTCGTCCCATCCGACGGCGACGTCGGCGAACTCCTCGCGCGTCAACTCGTAGCCCCAGTTGCGGAACGCGCCCTCGGTGAACTTCTGGATGTTGCCCTTGTGCACCATCGTCACGCTCTTGCGCTTCTTATCGACCGTGTACTGGATGGCGGCGCGGATCAGCCGCTTGGACCCCGTCTCGGACACGGGCTTGATGCCGATCCCGCTGTCCTTGCGGATCTCGGCCCACTTGCCGCCGAACTCGGCGAGCAGTTCGAGCATGCGCGCCGCCTCAGGCGTGCCCTCCTCGACCTCGAGGCCGGCGTAGATGTCCTCGGTGTTTTCCCGGAAGATCACCATGTCGACCTTCTCGGGGTGCTTCACCGGCGACGGCACGCCGGTAAACCAACGCACCGGGCGCAGGCACACGTAGAGGTCGAGCAACTGTCGAAGGGCGACGTTAAGCGACCTGATGCCGCCGCCCACCGGTGTCGTGAGTGGGCCTTTGATGCCGATCAGGTGCTCGTCGAACGCGGTGACCGTTTCATCGGGGAGCCAGTCGCCGGTCTCGTCGAACGCGGCCTGGCCGGCGAGCACTTCCTTCCACGCAATGCTCACGCCGTGCTTCTTGGCCGCCGCGTCCATCACGAGCTGCGCCGCCGGCCAGATGTCGACGCCGGTGCCGTCGCCGCGGATGAACGGGATGATCGGCTCGTCGGGCACGGTCAGGCGCCCGTCGGACGCCATCGTTATCTTCTCGGCCATAGGCGGAGCGTAGTGGTCGTCGCCGCCGCCGCAATCGGGTCGGCACCACGCGCCGTCCCATAACGTTGCGTCGTGGACCAGACGCCGTCGGACGCACCCATCACGGTGCTCGTCACCGACGTCGAAGGGTCGACCGACCTGCAATCGAGGCTGGGCGATACCAAGGCCCGCGAGTTGATGCGCGCCCACGAGGCCGCCGTGCGCGAGGCGCTGGCCGCCCACGGTGGTCACGAGATCAAGACGATGGGCGACGGGTTCCTGGCGACGTTCACATCGACCCGGCGGGCCATCGAGGGCGCGATCGCCATCCAGTCCTCGGCCGACGAGCTACGGGTGCGGGTGGGCGTTCACTGCGGCGAGGTGCTCCACGAACGCGGCGACATCCACGGCGCCGCTGTCGTCGCCGCGGCGCGCATCATGAGCCAAGCTCGCGGCGGCGAGATCGTCGTATCCGACCTCGTGCGCCAGCTGGCCGGGGCCGCCGGCGTGACGTTCCGCGAGCGGGCGCGGGTCCCGCTGAAGGGGCTCGACGGCACCTGGTTGTTGCACGACGTCTTGTGGCGGCAGGCTGCCGACGGTCCCGAACCGCCACCGGCCACGACCAGCGCGGCGCCGGCACTGATCGGGCGCGACGCCGAGCGCGCCGTCCTCGACCGAGCGATGGGTGACGCGCTCGCTGGCAAGGGCCGGCTCGTGCTGCTCGCCGGCGAGCCCGGGATCGGGAAGACCACGCTGGCGACCGCGGCGGTGACGACCGCGGAAAACAACGGGGCCCTCGTGTTGTGGGGATCGTGCTGGGAAGGCGAGGGCGCCCCGGCTTTCTGGCCCTGGATCCAGGTGTTGCGCGCGTACGCGGCGACACGGTCCGACGACGAACTGGCGGTGGACGCCGGCACCGACGGCCCGGAGCTGAAGCGGCTCGTCCCCGACCTGGCCGCTCGGCTGCCGGCGGCGCCGGTGCCCCACGAGCTGGAGCCCGAACAAGCCCGCTTCCGGCTGTTCGACGCGGTGGCGTCGTTCTTGTGGCGCGCCGCAGCACGCCAACCCGTCGTCGTCGTGATCGACGACCTCCATTGGGCCGACGAGTCCTCCATGCGCCTGCTCACGTTCGTGGCCGGCCAGCTCGCCACCCACCCGGTGGCGATTGTCGGCACCTATCGCGACACCGACGTCGGGCCCGACCATCCCCTTGCGGCCTTGCTCCACGACGCGTCGCGGCGCGGGCAGCTGCTTCCGGTCGGGGGGCTGGACGGCGCCGATGTCGCCCGTCTCATGGCCAAGACCGCGGGCACTGAGCTTCGCATCGAGTTGGCCACCGCGGTCCACCAGCAGACCGGTGGAAATCCGCTGTTCGTCGCCGAGGTCACGCGACTCCTCGCGTCCCAGAACGCGCTCGACCGCACTGAGGTTTCGGTCGGCGTGCCTCAGGGGGTACGCGAAGTCATCGAGCGGCGCATGGTGCGGCTGCCGCAACGGTGCATCGAGCTTCTCACCCTCGGCGCCGTCATCGGTGAGGAGTTCGCCGTCGACATAGTGGCCCGTGCTGCCGGTGTGCCCGCCGTCGCGGTGGTCGAAGCACTTGAGCCCGCGCTGCTGGCCGGTGCGGCGCGAGAGACCGGCATGGGTCACTACCGGTTCTCGCATGCCTTGTTCCGTGAAGTGCTGTACGAAGGGCAGGGCACCATCGCACGGGCCGGCCTTCACCTCCAGGTGGCCAACGCGCTGGCAGCGCGCCACCTGGAGGGTGCCGAGGTGGCGGCGGCCGAACTGGCCAATCACTTCTACCTCGCCGCCCTCACCGGCGAGACCGACCAAGCCGTGAAGTTCGCGCGCCTCGCGGGGCACGATGCCGCCAGCGCGTTCGCCTATGCCGAAGCCGTGGGCCACTTCGAGCGGGCGCTCGAGGTCCTCGGCCTCGGGCCTCATCCGACCGAGGGGGCGCGCGCCGCGGTCCTGCTCGACCTGGCCGGCGCTCGCTGGCGGGCGGGCGACCGCGTGGGCGCGCAGGCCGACGTCGCCCGGGCCATCGAACTGGCCCGCCGCACCGGGGAGAGCGACGTTTTCGCGAGAGCAGCGATCGCCCTCCACCGGCTCGGCGGCGTCTCCGGGGCCGAAGACAACGAGCGCCTCCGCCTTCTCTCAGAAGCGCGGGACGTCTTGGGCACCGACGACACGGCGCTGCGTGTGCGCGTGCTCGCCGCCTTCGCCAAGGAGCAGTACCACACGTGGCTGCGTGAGGCGCAATCCGCCGGTGGCGGCGAGCTGGCATCCGAAGCGGTGGCGATCGCTCGTCGCCTCGGCGACGACACCGTGCTGGCCGAGGCGTTGGCCGCGCAGCACGACACCCTGTGGTTCACCGGCAAAGAGGCCGAACGCCTGGAGATCGCCACCGAGTTGCAAAAGGTGGCCACCTCGATTGGCGACCGCGAACAGACGGCGGAGGCGGTGCTCCTCCAGAGCGTCGCCCTACTCGAGACATCGCACCGCGACGCGCTGTCGCGTCTCGAGGAGTTCGTCGCTCTCGCCGACGAGTTGAACAACCCTCGCTTCGAGTACTTCGCTGCGACACGACGGGCGACGCTCGCCCTGATCCGCGGCGACATTCCCGCGGCAGAAGCGGCGCTGGCCGCGGCCGAGGCCATCGCACAGCGCCACGGTGAGCCCGACCACACCAACGTCGCCGCCGCGCAAGTCTTCACGCTGCGATCGCTGCAACATCGCCGATCGGAGAGCGTCGCGCCGGCCAGGAAGGCGTACACCTTCAACAAGGCGTACGGCGAGATGATCGAAGCCACCACGTGCCTCGGCTTCGCCGACGAGGGCGACCTGGTCCGGGCGGCCGGCGCCTTCGCCAAGGTCGACCTGCGACTCGTCGAGCGGCGGTACCGCAACTACGGCTGGCTGTACCAGGTCGCCGTCGTCACCGAAGCGGCCGCCGCCGTCGGCGCCACCGACGCGCTCGAGCTGCTGGGAGCCGAACTCGAGCCGTACGGTGATCGCTGCATTGTCGTAGCCGGCGCGGTGAACTTCTACGGCAGCGTGTCGCACTATCTCGGGGTCATCAACCACGCGCTGGGCCGGGCGGACGCCGCCGAGCGCAACTTCGCCGACGCGCTGGCGGCCTATGACCGACTAGGCGCCACAATCTGGGCCGATCGCACCCGGGTGGCCATGCGGTCGGGTGGGCGGATCACGGCGGTCCACAACGAGATGCGGCGCGAAGGCAGCAGTTGGGTGGCGCGCTTCGACGGCACCACGGTCTCGATCCGCGCCAGCAAGGGCCTGCGCGACCTGGCTGTGTTGCTCGCGGCCCCCTGCAGAGAGGTGGCGGCGGCCGACCTGATGACGAGCGGCGAGGTGGCGGTCAGCGGGGCCGATGCGGTGCTCGACGACCGGGCCCGGGCCGAGTTTCGAGCGCGGCTGGCCGAGTTGGACGCCGACCTGGCCACCGCCGAGACCGACAATGACCTGGACCGGATCAGCCTCGTGCGGGCCGAACGCGACGCGCTGGCCCATGAGCTGGCCGCAGCCCTCGGCCTGGGCGGCCGCAGCCGCACGTTGGGCGACCCGGCCGAGCGGGCCCGCAAGGCCGTCGCCGCTCGGCTCCGCGACGCCATCGACAAGATCGGCTCGCAGCACCCGGAGCTGGGCCGGCACCTGCGGGCGTCGGTCCGCACCGGCACGTTCTGCTCTTACACCCCGCCGTCGCCGACCTCTTGGCACGTGACCGAAGACACGCCCCGCTAGATCACAATCTGGCTGCGCTCTGGCGCCTTCCTTGTAGAAGGGGACGGGCGTCCCCAAACAAGGGAGAGAGCAATGAGCGTGATCGACGAAGCAGCGATCGAACAATTCATGGGGAAGGTCGTCACCGAACTGGGGGCGGCGGAAGGCGTAGCGCTGCACCGCATCGGCGACCAGCTCGGCATTTGGAAGGCAATGGCCGGTGCCGGCCCACTCACCCCCGCGCAGGTCGCCGAGCGCAGTAACTGCGACGAGCGGTACGTGCGGGAGTGGCTGGCGGCCGAGACGGCGGCCGCCTATGTCGATTACGACGAGGCCACCGGCACGTTCAGCATCGGCGACCTCGTGGCCGCGGCGATGGCCGACGAGGACAGCCCGATGTTCGTGGGCGGGGCGTGGCAGCTCACCTGCTCGGTGTTCACCGACCTGCCCAAGGTCACCGAGGCATTCAGGACCGGTGGGGGCGTGGGTTGGGCCGACCACTCGCACGACCTGTTCGAAGGTGTGGAGCGGTTCTTCCGGCCCGGCTACAACACCGAGCTGGTCGCGTCGTGGCTGCCTGCGCTCGACGGCGTCGTCGAGAAGCTCGAAGCCGGCGCGACTGTGGCTGATGTGGGTTGCGGCCACGGT
>JACDEA010000352.1 GCA_013816725.1 Actinomycetota bacterium | reverse complement strand
GGGGCCCGATCGCAGCCGCTATTGCATCAACTCGTGCGCGCTGCCCCTCGAGCAACAGGCGACCTCGGCGTGACCGCCATCCTCGAAGGAAAAGTCGCCCTCATCACCGGATCGGACTCGGGCATCGGCCAGGCCACCGCCGCCGCATTCGCCGCGGCCGGTGCTGACGTCGTCATCAACTACTTACACGACGCCGAAGGCGCCGACGCGACGCGAGCCACGGTCGAAGCGGCCGGTCGCACGGCGCTCGTGGTGCAGGCCGACATCAGCGACGAGGCGCAGGTCGGCGAGATGTTCGACCGCGCCGTCGCCACCTTCGGCGGGGTGGACATTCTCGTGAACAACGCCGGGGTTGACGCCTCGGGCACCGATGTCGCCGAGCTGTCCACCGAAGTGTGGGACGCCGCGATCAAGACGAATCTGTACGGCGCGTTCTTCTGTTGTCGGCGCTTCGTCCAGCTTCGCAAAGAGGCGAAGGCCGGCGGCAAGATCATCAACGTGACGTCGGTGCACGAGGACATCCCCAACGCCGGCGGCGCCGACTAAGAGCATCCCGTGGAAGCGCGCCGCCCAGCCCGAGGAGATCGCCCGACTGGCGTTATTCCTCGCGTCGAGCGACGCCGACTACGTCACCGGGTCGACCTACACGATGGACGGCGGCCTGACACGAAACCTCGGCCAAGGCGCCTGAGCGCTTCGCCGGACTCTGAGCGCGAACAGGTCACGGTTGGACCCCAAGCTTTTCGACGTCCCTGCCGCCTGCCCAAAGGTGACGGTAATGTTCTCGTCGGCTCGCGCCTCTCCGCTCGGCTCCTCAGATCTCGGCGACAGCTCCGTCCGGCACCGCGACGTCGCGTTCCTTGGCCTGGCCGTGGATCCACACGGTGTAGGTGCCAGCGGCGACGCGGGCGAAGACCGCGGCGTAGAACGTTTGGTCGTTGATCGGGCGTTCGAGGATGTGTTGGTGTTGCCGTTCGTTGTCGTGGCCGGTTGGGCTGATCTCGATCGGCGTGTCGAGTTGGGCGACATCGCCGTGGACGACGAGCGCGCCGAATCCTCCTCCGATGTCGAGGACGACGGGTTCGGGGTGAGGTCGGGCGACCGGTTCAGCGCTCACGGGGTGACGCCGGGGACATCGAGTCGCGGCGCGGCGTTGGCCGCGACCGGTGCGGGCGTCGCGAACCCGTCGTAGGGCTCACCAATGTAGGGGAACCGCGGCAAGAACCGATCCGCACGACTGCGGCCGGTCGGCGGGGTCGGGATTCCCTGGATGACGGCGGGAACCGCGACGTCAGGGGTGAAGCTGCGGTCGAAGTACGGGCGGAACGCGCCGAGGAGGGCTTGCACGAAGATGGTCACGACATCATCGGTGAGACGCCGCCCGTTGGGGTAGCCGGCCGGGTCGCCGCCCAGCACCCCGAGGTCACTGCGAACCGCCGACGGCGGAACCGCCACGTTGATGCGGAGCATGTCCGACAGCGTGGGCCCGGTGTAGTTGCTCAGATTCGGTATCTGCCTCGGGTTCACCCCGGTCATAAGCAACGCCACCAGGTCATCGCGTGGGGTGCCCTGGATGGCGCGGAGCCGTTCGAACACGCCGGGGTACAGGTCGGGAAGTCGCCGGCCTAGTTCCGGGAAGCGGACTCCGCCGACGAATTCGGAGTCGCCGCTGGGTTGGCTGGCGTTCCAGCCGTCCTTTCGAACCATGGGCACCAGCAGTTCGTTGATCAGCGGGTTGCCGAGCCGCGACACCTGCACCCACGGGCCCGACTCACTGTGCTGTCCGTCGTGGTCACCGCGGAGGCGCATCTTGCGGCGCGAGGCGGCACCCCATATCCCGATTCGTGCGGCGCCAACGGCCGGGTCCTTGGGCACCGAGCCGTCACAGGTCAGGCTACGAATCGGGATCTGCAACGCGATGGTGTGGACGTTGATGGCGTTCTTGAACGCGTCGACACCTACCGTCGCCAACATCGGCGAAACGTGGAATGCCTGGACGGGGCGGAGGTCGGCCAGGTCGAACGCGGCGCCGAGATCCGCGAAGAACCCGTCGTTGCGTTGCCCGGCGAAGACGACCTCGTCGCCGGGCAGTTCGTGCACCGCGGCCTGGGCCAGCGCCGGGTAGTTCGGGGTGGAATGCGGGCCGATGTTGCACGGCGGGCATCTGAGGCCTCGGGCTAGAACCTTGCGTTCGCCCGACTGATGGACTGTCTTGGTGACGGTGTAGGTCTGGCGGCGGTTGAACGCCGGGTCCGTGAGGGATCTGATCCGGGCCGTGTTGTACATGAACGTCGTCTTGTCGAGAACCTCGGTCGCGAACTCGAAGGTGTAGGTGATGTCGGGCACGCTCGTGCCGCGGTTGCTGATGTAGATCGAATACCGGACGTCATTGCCGAACTCGTAGAAGTTCGGCCCGGCCGCGGCCGTCTCGCTCGGGATGTAGTTCGTCAGGATCGTGACCGTGTCGGTGCGGTCCGGGCTGATGAACGCGTACGTGTCGGTGTTGTCGGCGACCGGGTCCTGACTGATCTCGGGCGCCTCGCGATGCGATGACAATTGCTGCTCTCTCTCCGTTGAGTTGCGGGGCCCTCAGCCGCGGGCGGCCGTAATGAACCGGGCTACGGCTCTGCGATCCCGCACCACGATCTCGCGATCGCCCACGAGCACCGCAATGTCACCGCGGCGGGCGTCCTTGACGTACATGAGGATCTGGCCGTCGAAGGGGGGGATCTCGACATGGGCAGGAGCCGAGCGGCGCGCGCCTCTGAGAGCCTGGGCTGGCCCGGCCGCGGCGACTCCGGCGACAGCAATAGCCGCCGAACCAGACCCGATTAGAAAGGCCCGTCTTGAACTGTCCGACAAGTGACTCCTCCGTTCATTTGGTGCGCGGGCAAAGGGATGGATTGCAATGTCGGACGAACCCGCTTCCCAAGCTAGGAGGATGGGAAGCAGACTCGTCCGGTTTTGTCGCGGCGATCTTCAGTCGGTCATGCGAGGTAGGTACCCGGTCAGCCGTCGATGATGCGTGGAACGACCATCTGTTAGCGATTCGTAAGAAGGTCTGAGGTGGTGGAAACAACAGTTGACCGATGAGCAGTTCCGGGAGCTGCGACGCAAGTCGACGGAGCGCCCGTTCTCCGGCGCGCACGTGCACCCGCCGGGGTCCGACGGGTTGATCGCAGCCGCTATTGCATCAACTCGTGCGCGCTGCCCCTCGAGCAACAGGCGACCTCGGCGTGACCGCCATCCTCGAAGGAAAAGTCGCCCTCATCACCGGATCGGACTCGGGCATCGGCCAGG
>JACDEA010000351.1 GCA_013816725.1 Actinomycetota bacterium | reverse complement strand
GAACTCGGCAGCGGCCTCGGCGATCGTCTGCCATCCGGTGCAGCGGCAGAGGTGGGCGAGCAGCGCGGTATCGACCGCGGCGCGATCGGTACGTCGGTCGCCGAGCGCGGCCAGCCGCACGATGATCCCCGGCGTGCAGAAGCCGCACTGGCTGGCGCCGCACGCGGTGAACGCATCGGCCCAGACGTCTGCGTCGGGCAACCCGGCGAGGGTCGTGACCGACCGCCCGGCGACCCGTCGCGCCGCGGTCACGCACGCGACGCGGGGTGACCCGTCGACCAGCACGGTGCAGCAGCCGCACTGTCCCTGCGGGCTGCAACCATCCTTGGCCGTGACGACCCCGAGGCGCTCGCGCAGCACGGCGAGGAGCGACGCGCCGTCGTCGGCCACCTCGACGTCGCGCCCGTCGAGGCGAAACCGGATCATCGGCGGCACACGTTAGGTTTTTCCCATGCCCTCACCGCTCAGCCGGCGCCATTTCCTCGCGGCCTCCGCCGGAGTGGTCGTAACGGCCTGTGGCAAGAAGTCGAGCCCCGACGTGTCGGTGAAGCGGCGGTCGGAGAGCAAGGCCTTGAACATCATCCTCGGCAACCAGCCGCCGACCTACGTAGCCGGCATCGAAGAACGGGTCGCGTTCATCGTGCTCGAAGGCAAGAAGCCGACGAGCAACCTCGACATCGAGGTCGGCTTCAAGGCGGCCGGCGGTGAGTACGGCGAGGGCGTCAAGGCCGTCGCCCACCGCGACGGCATGGAGCAGCGGCCGTATTACCTCGTGCGCCAGACGTTCGCGACACCCGGCTTCTACCAACTGGGGATCAACGTGGCCGGCGGGAGCGCGGAAGCGGCGCTCCAAGCCGTCGACCCCGCTTCGATCCCCACGCCGATTCCCGGTCGGGCCATGCCCGCGGTCAAGACACCCACGGTCACCAACCCGATGGACGTGAACCCGATCTGCACCCGCAGCCCGGTGTGCCCGTGGCACGAGGTCGGACTCGACGCCGCCCTGGCCGAGAAGCGGCCGGTCGCGCTCTACGTGGGCACGCCGGCGCGCTGTGTCACCAAGACGTGCGGGCCCGTCCTCGACGTGCTGCTCGACGTGAAGGGGCCCTTCGAGTCCAAGGTGCGCTTCGTGCACCTCGAGGTCTACAAGTCGCTCACCGGCGAGGACACGATCGCCGCGATCGACGAGTTGAAGATCGACACCGATCCGTGGCTCTTCCTGGTGGGCGCCGACGGCGTCGTCCGCGACCGCTACAACGGCCCGATCGATCGCAAAGAGGCGACCGAAGGGCTGACCCGCCTCGTCAGCTGAAGGACTGGCCGCACCCGCAGGTGCGCTCGGCGTTGGGGTTGTTGATGCTGAACCCGCCGCCCTGGAGGGCGTCCTTGTAGTCGAGCGTGGCGCCCTTGAGGTGGGGTGCGCTGGCCGGATCAACCGCCACCTTCACCCCCTTGAACTCCTCGACCGTGTCGTCCTCGGCGATCTCATTGTCGAAGAACATCTCGTAGCTGAAGCCCGAGCACCCGCCGGGGCGCACCGCCACCCGCAACACGAGGCTCTTGTCGTCCTCGGCGGCCAGCAGCTCGGCCACCTTGGCGGCGGCCACGTCGGACACCACGATCGTATCTGGCGCCTTCGTGCGGACGCCGCCCAACGAGATTTGCGTAGGAGTGGTCATATCGCCTTCCAGTTTATCTGGAGGACAGCTCAACCCGGCACGGGTCGCGGTCCACCAACGTCGCGAATTCCAACACCCGCGCCCCCCCGGCCTGTTCCACGAAACCCTCGACAATGCCGCGATGAAGGTTGCACACCAGTTCGGGGAAGACCTCGGCCAGCTCGCGGAACGGGCAGTGCGTGAACGCGATGGAGGTGGCGGCACCGTCCTCCGCCGCCGCGGGGTCGAAGCCCAACTCGGCCAGTTCGGCCATGAGAGCCGAGACACAGCCGGCCCCGGCCTGTCGGTTCGCCGCCGAAGAGCGACCGTGCTGGCGGCCGATGGCGGCGACGGTCTCGGGGCCGACCCCGGCGCTGGCGGCCGACGCGGCGAGGAGGCGGGCCAGTAGGCGGAACGCCGACGGCTCGAGACCGACCGACGGCGCGTCGGCGGCCAGCGAGTAGCGGTGCTGCGGTCGCCCGACCGTGCCGCGCCCGTCGACGTCGACGTCGAGCAAACCGACGTCGCGCATGCGCTCGAGGTGGGGACGAACGGTGTTGGGGTGCAGGTCGAGCGTGTCGGCGATATCGGCGGTCGACAGCGGGACCGGCGACCGGGCCAACTCGAGATAGATGGCGTAGCGGGTGTTGTCGCCGAGTGCCTTGAACACCGAGAGCCGCTCCATCACCGGTCATTTTACCGCCGTCGGCCGGTAGAATTCATATGTGCCCACCCTCGAACAAGCCGTGCATGACGCCATGCGCGGCGTCATCGACCCGGAACTGGGCGACAACATCGTCGACCTGGGCATGGTCAAGCGCGTCGAGGTGGCCGACGACGGGCGGGTCGACGTGACGATTTCGCTCACCACTTCGGGCTGCCCGCTCCGGGCCCAGCTCATGGACGACGTGCGCCGCCACGCCGCCACCGTGCCCGGGGTCACCGACGTGGGCGTGCATTTCGGCGAGATGACGGCCGACCAGAAGAAGAGCCTCATGGCCCGGGCCCGCTGGAAGGCCCGCGACCCGATCCCCACCGAGATTCCCATGACGACGCGCGTGCTGGCCATCGCGTCGGGCAAGGGCGGCGTAGGTAAGTCGTCGGTGTCGGCCAACCTCGCCGTCGCGCTGGCGGCGCGGGGCCACACCGTCGGCGTCCTCGACGCCGACATCGGCGGCTACTCGATCCCCCGGATGCTCGGGGTCGACGAAAAGGTGTCAGCGGACAAGGACGTCGACGGCAAGGTCCGCATGCAGCCCATCGAAAAGCGCATCGGCCCAGGGACGCTGCGAATCGTGTCGATGGGCTCGATCGAAGGAGCCGAGGAGGACGAGGCCATCATGCTGCGCGGCCTCATGCTCAATCGAGCGGTGCAGCACTTCCTCGAGGACGTCGCGTGGGGCGACCTCGACTACCTCATCATCGACATGCCGCCCGGCACCAGCGACATCCAGATGGGCCTGGCCCGCATGCTGCCGCGATCCGAGGTCGTGATCATCACCACGCCGTCGCTCGCCGCGCAGAAGGTCGCCACCCGGGCCGCCGACATGGCGCAAAAGGGGTTCCTCCGCGTCGCCGGCGTGATCGAGAACATGACGGCCTTCACGTGCGCGCACGGCGATACCTACGCCCTCTTCGGCGAGGGCGGCGG
>JACDEA010000350.1 GCA_013816725.1 Actinomycetota bacterium | reverse complement strand
GCCCAACGATGCGTTCCACCAACGCGGCAAGCGATGGGGTTGAGAAGCCGGCGAAGTTGGCGACGATCTGGGTGTCGAACATTCGGCTGGGCAACGCCCCGCAGGCCCTTCGGAACACTTCGAGGTCCTGGTCGGCGGCGTGGAGCAGCGGCAGCGCGTCGCTCGTGAGGAGGTCGGCGAGCGGTGCCATTTCCACCGCGAGGGTGTCGACCAGCACCGTGGTCTCGTGCCATTTCAGCTGTAGCAATGCGACGTGGGGGTAGTACGTGCGTTCCCGGTGGAACTCGGTGTCGAGCGCGTAGAAGTCGGCGTCTGCGGCTGCCTTGCATACGTCGGCGAAGCCGCCGTCGGTGTCGATCCATTCGAAGGTGGCTGTCACTTGCGCCGTTCAAGGTAGATCGCTTTGGCCGCGCCCGTGAGGGGGACGGCGAGCAGTGCGCCCACCACTCCCCCAGCCGACACCCCGATCAGGGCGGCGGCCATCGTGGCCGGCGGCGACAACGACACGGCCCGTCCGACCAGCAGCGGCTGAATGACGTTGTTCTCGATCTGCAGGTACAAGACGAACAACACCGCGCAGATCACGCCGGTAAGTGGGCTGACGGTGAAGGCGAGCAAAACGAACGGGATGCCGCCCGCGGCGCCGCCGACCTGGGGCACGAGGTCCCAGAGCGACACCCAGACGGCCAGCAGCGGGGCCAGCGGGACCCGCAGGATGAGGCCGACGACGAGGGTGAACACTCCGGCGATACCCGCAACTGTGAGCGAACCGGCCACGTATCTGCCGACGACGTCGCGCGCGGCGATGGCGGCGCGCTTGACCGCAGCTCGGTGGCGCTTCGGTATGGCGCGTTGCACGTGGCCCACAAGGAAGGGCCCGTCGATAAGTAGCCCCGCGGTGAACAGCAGCACTAGTAACAGCGCGGTTACGCCGTGGAACGCGGTGCGACCGGCGTTGCGGATGGGCGTGGTGTCGCCCGCGAGGCGGTCGGGCAGGTCTTCGATCCACTTGCGGGCCTTGTCGGGCACACCGGCGTCGTCGAGGCGGGTGCCGATGATCGGCAGTTCCGTCATGCTCTGCACCACGTCGGGAACGTCGTCTTTCAGGTTGTTGGCCTGATGGATCGTCGGCGGCGCAATCAGCGCGGCGGCCAGGGACGCGGCGAGCGCGGCGGCCAAGCCGACGATGGCCACGGCCACGCCCCGCGGCGACTTGAGTTGGCTCGACAGCCGGGTGACGAGCGGGTCCAGAGCCACGCTGAGGATCGCGGCGATACCGAGCGCGGTGACGGTGCGCGGCGCGGAGCCGACCACGGTGACAACGACGCCGAAGGCCAGGAACGTCGCCGCGAGCTTGACGAGGGTCCACACCTCGAGATCGACAACGAGGCGATCCGGTTTTCTCGCCGCGGTCCGGCGGGCCGTTGCAACTCCCTTGGCGGGCATCGCCCTACGCTACCGGCGCATGCCTCCTGCGTCGCCCAATGCCCGCCGGACGCATCTGGCTTTGTCCGGGCGCTCGATCGCGCTCGTCGTGGTGACGGTCGCGTCGGTGGTGGCGGTGACCGGCATCGTGAGCGCGTCGCTGCGCGTGCTGGGCTGGATGGCGGCTGCCGCATCGATCGCAGCGCTGCTCGAACCCCTCGTGGAACTGTTGGCGCGCTTCATGCGCCGGGGGGTCGCCGTGTTGATCACGATGCTGCTGGTCTTCGGCACTGTCGGCGGCATCGCGTTCCTGACCGTGAACGACGTGGTGCACGAGTTGGGTGTACTTCGGGAGTCGGCGCCGAAACGGGCCCGCCAATTGGAGCGATCGGAACGCTTCGGGTCGACGGCGCGCAGCTTCAAGCTCGAACAGAAGACGCGCGCGCTGGTGAAGGGCATCCCCAACCGACTGCGCGGTGGCTCGAACGCCGACGCGCTGCGCGCGGCCGGCACCCGCGGCGTCGCCTACTTGGCCACCACGGTGCTGACGGTGTTCCTGATTGTTAATGGTCGCAAGCTCCTGATCGCGGCTGTCGAACAGATCTCGGACGAGAAGCGTCGCGAGACCATCCGCGGCGCCTTGCGTGACGGTGGACGCCGCGGCGTGCAGTACACGATCGGCTCGATGGGAATGGCTGCGCTTGCCGGGCTGCTCGTAGCGGCCACAGCGCGGGTTGTTGACGTGCCTGGCGCCGCCCCGCTGGCGCTGTGGGCTGCCTTGTGGGACGTCGTGCCCATGCTGGGAGCGGTGATCGGCGCCTTGCCCGTGGCAATTCTTGCCGCGGCGTCCTCGCCGGCGGCCGGTGTGGCGGTGCTACTGGTCTTTCTGGCTTATGAGGTCTTCGAGGCGATGGTTCTGCAACGCCGGCTCGAGCGCGGCAGCGTGCACGTCGGGCCGTTTCTCACTCTCGTAGTAGCCAGCGTCGGCCTCGAGCTGTATGGCATCGGCGGCGCGTTTTTCGCGCTCTTCGCCACCAGCGTGGTCGTCGGCATCTTTGAGGTGTGGCGCGAGGAGACCACGGAAACCGCGGACTAGCCCTGCGGCGCGGCGCCGGCCCGGATCGCACGCAGGTCGGCCAGGTCGCTGCTGTCGAAGTCGACCGGCGGCGGTCCGCCGAAGAGTTGGGCAACGAGATCGGACTCGACCGCGTAATACATCACCGAGCCGCGATTAGTGGAGTGCCCCGGGTGCTCCGCGTCGTCACGGTTCGTTTCGAGGTACAAGTCGACGAGGCCGAGGACGTGACCGAGTTCGTGGGTGACGACGGCGCGCTCGATGCGGGCCGCGCTTACAAACGGAGACGTGGCCGACGCAATCTCGTCGGGGAACACCGCGAGCGTGTCGGCCCGCACCGCGACGCCGAGGACGCCGTCGTCTGCGAAGCGCCCGGATAGATAGAACAGATGCAGCACGGCCACGTCCGCTCCATCAGCCTCCCCCTGTGTGTCGGCAAGACGCCGGATCGCGTCGGCGTCGTGGGTTTGCGCGCTGTCGCTCAACGAGGTCGGGCCGTGGATGGCGACGGGCTTTCCTGATTGGGCCCGCATGAGTTCGGCGGTGCGGCCGATCGTGTCGCCGTCGGCGGATGCCCCGGGCTGGACCCGGACGTCGAGCACCAGCGTGTGGGCTGCGCCCGGAGCGAGCAACACCCCGGCGAACTGGCCGGGGGCGCGCACAGCGGTGCGCCTGATCGTCGGGTTGGGTGCCGACGTTGCGTCGCTGCCTCGCGCCGTGGTCGGCGCCTGCGCCCGCTTGCCGGTTGTTCCGGGTGCGCTCGGCCCGCTTGTGCCCCGTGTCCCAGTAGCAGGCGCGGCTGTCGTGGTGGTCGTCGA
>JACDEA010000349.1 GCA_013816725.1 Actinomycetota bacterium | reverse complement strand
GTGGGCGGGGGCGGCTCGCCCTGCACACCGGTGATGGCGACGCGGTCGTCGCCCACGGCTTCCAGGCCGATGCTGTCGAAGCGGGCGGTGACGTCGGGGTTGAGATACTCGGGCGGCCCGATCTCGTACAGCAGCTGCGCGGTCACGGTGCCCACGGTCACCGCGCCGCCGGTACCGGGGTGCTTGGTGATCACCGAGGAGCCGTCGTCGGCCACCTCGGCGATCGGGAAGCCCGGGTGCTCGAGGCCGGGGATCTCGGTGAAGAATGAGTAGTTGCCGCCGGTGGCCTGCGCCCCGCACTCGATTACGTGCCCGGCCACGACGGCACCGGCCAGCCGGTCCCAATCGTCGCGGGCCCACCCGTGGTGCCAGGCGGCCGGGCCGAGCGCCAGCGCGGCGTCGGTCGTGCGCCCGGCGATGACGACGTCGGCGCCGCGCGAGAGCGCATCGGCGATCCCCCAGCCACCGACGTAGGCGTTGGCGGTGAGCACCTGGCGCGCCCCCAGTGGCTCGCCGGTGTCGAGGTTGGCCAGGTCGTGCCCGGCCGCTCGCAGTTCATCGAGGCGCGGGAGGAGGTCGTCGCCTTCGATGTACGCGACCACCGGCGACAGGCCGAGCTTGTCAGCCACCGCCGCCACCGCTTCAGCGCAGCCCGCCGGGTTGAGGCCGCCGGCGTTGGTCACCACCTTGATCCCGGCGTCGAGGCACTGGCCCAGCACCTGCTCCATCTGGGTCACGAAGGTACGGGCGTAGCCGGCACCCGGGTCGCGCTGCCGGTTCTTGGCCAGGATCAGCATCGTCAACTCGGCCAGCCAGTCGCCGCTCAACACGTCGATGGGACCGCCCTCCACCATCTCGCGGGCGGCCGAGAGCCGGTCGCCGTAGAACCCGGAGCAATTGGCGATGCGGATCGGCTGGCGTCCCATACGAAAGGGCTAGAAGTTCCTAGGCCGGTACGACGAATAGCTGTTCGGCCAACCGCGGTCCGACGGCGATCACGTCGGTGCCGCCCAATTGCAGCGTCAGGGTCCCGTCAGGAGCTTTGGCCCGGACCCGGGCGCCGGTCCCGGGGACGAAACCGTGGGCGCTGAGGTAGGTGATCGATTCCACATCGATCTCGACCTGCTCGGTGACCCGCTTGAGGCACACCTCGTCGCCCGGTTCGGACCCGGCCAGGGCCACGAGGTCCGGTTCTGAGTAACCCGAGCCCGGGATCGGGTTGCCGTGGGGGCACGTCGTCGGATGACCGAGGACCTCGACGAGTCGGGCCTCGACCTCATCGGAGATCACGTGCTCCCAGCGCCCGGCCTCGAGGTGGGCCTTGTGCCACTCGAGTCCGATGATGTCGGTGAGGAGGCGCTCGGCCAGGCGGTGCTTGCGCACCACGCTTTCGGCCCGGGCCCGCCCCTTAGCCGTCAGCGTTATGGCCCGGCCCCGCACGGTAACGAAGCCGTCAGTGGCCAGGCGCTTGACCATCTCCGAGACCGTCGGGGCCGAGTGGCCGAGGCGCTCCGCCAGACGGGCCTGAATAACGACGGTGCCCTCCTCGTCGAGCTCGTGGATCGTCTCGAGGTACTCCTCCAGCGGCGGGTGGAAACGGTCCTGCATCCGTACCTCCTACACCTCGACCATGCCGGTGCCCTTGATGTCCACCTGGCGCGACGCTTTTCCGTTCTCGGCGCTCGACGCGCCGCCGGCACCTGACACGGTGATCGTTTGGCGAATGCCCGAACCGGTCTGTCCGGGCTTGCACGCCAGCTCGTACTTGCCCGCTTTGACGTCGATCGTCAGCTTCCGCGACGTGCCCGGTCCGATGTTCTCGACCTCGCCCACGACCTTGTCGCTCGCGCCGTAGACGTACATCTCGGTGACTTTGTCGCCCTCGTTCTTGACGTTGAAGGTGATCTTGCCGGCGCTGTACTCGGTGCGCTTCGGGGTGCAGCTGTGGTCGGTGGCGACGACGTCGACCGCGCCGGCGGTCGACGAGGAGTCGGAACTGCACGCGGCGCCGGCCAGGGCCATGACTGCGATGGCGGCGGCGGCGAATGCCTTCACGTTGCCGGGACCTCCGTGGTCGTGGCCCGAGCCGTTGCCGGCGCGGGCATCGGTCGAAAGAACAGGAGCATCACCGGCACGATGTACGCGACGTAGGCGACGAGTTGGAGCCACGTGGTGACCGGGCTGAAGTTGAAGATTCCCTTGAGCACCGTGCCATACCAACTCGACGGCGGGATCGTGCGGGCCACGTCGAAGGCCACCGAATTGAGCCCAGGAAGGATGCCGGCCTCTTGGAGATCGTGGATCCCGTAGGCCAGCACCCCGGCGGCCACGATGACCAACCCGGCGCCGGTGACCTTGAAGAATGTGGCCAGGTTGAGCCGCACGGACTGGCGGTAAATGAGCCAGCCGATGACGACGGCAAGTAGCAGCCCCACGGCGGCGCCGACGATGGGGTTGGTCGACGACCCGGCCGCTTGCACCGACGTCCACAAGAAGAGGGCGGTCTCGAGGCCTTCGCGCCCGACGGCGAACAGCGCCACGAGGAAGAGCGCAAATGCGCCGCCGGTGAGCGCGGAGTGCAGCCGGCCCTCGAGGTCGTGCTTGAGCGCGCGGGCCTGCGTGCGCATCCAGAACACCATGCCGGTCACGAAGACCACGGCGAGGACCGACATGAAACCGCCGAAGGCCTCCTGTGCCCTGAACGACAGCGACCGCGACGTGAACGTGAGTAGCGCGCCCACACCGAGGCTGACGGCCACGGCGGCGCCCACCCCGGCCCACACCGGGGCCAGCCGGTTGCGGTGCCCGGCGCGCACGAGGTAGGCCACCAGGATCCCGACGACCAGGGAAGCCTCCAGGCCCTCGCGCAGGCCGATCAGGAAGTTAGAGAACACTGGCGGCCGATATTAGGGAGACCGAAGATTCCCCGCAAGGTAGGTCGCGTCGTGCACCGCGAAGCCGTCGTAGTCGTTGTTGAAATAGGCGTAGACGTCCACGCCTTCGTCGAGCCAGTCCTTGAGCCGCTGAGCGGGCTTCTTCAGGCGCCGCCCGGTGTAGCGCCCCTGGTACTTCGCCCTCAGCGCGTCGGGACCGTGGAACCGCACGTACGTCCACGACGTGGTCAGCTCCCAGGGATGATCGGCCAGGAGGTCGTGGATGCACAGCGCGGCGCCGTGCTTCTCGAGAATGGCGAAGACGTCGTCGTGCACCCACGAGGGGTCGCGCAACTCGACGGCCCATCGCAACGCCGGCGACGCGGTCGACAGGAACTCGTCGAGGCGCTCGACGTTTCGCCGCCATCGCGGCGGTAGTTGCACGAGCGTGGGGCCC
>JACDEA010000348.1 GCA_013816725.1 Actinomycetota bacterium | reverse complement strand
TGCCCGAAGTGTGCACACCAGAGGCGCCTTACGAACTCGCTGAGAAAATCCGCGCGTCGATCGTGGTGCTCGGCCCACTCCTGTCCCGCTTCGGTTACGCGAAGGTGCCGCTGCCCGGCGGCGATGACTTCGGCTCGCGTCCGATCGACATGCACATCAAAGGCTTCGAAGCACTGGGCGCCACCGTCAACATTCGCCACGGCGACCTCGAAGCGCGCGCCGACCGTCTCGTCGGCGGGCGGATCGCGCTCGATTACCCGAGCGTCGGCGCCACCGAGAACCTCTTGATGGCCTCGGTGCTGGCCAAGGGCACAACCGTGATCGATAACGTCGCCCGCGAGCCCGAGATCGGCGACCTCATCGACCTGCTCACCGCGATGGGCGCGCAGATCGCGGGCAAGGACACATCCACCCTCACAATCGAGGGCGTCGACACCCTGCACCCCACCGAACACGCGGTGATTCCCGATCGCATCGAGGCTGCGACCTACGCCGTCGCCGTCGGCCTCGCCGAAGGCGACGTGACGATCAAGGGGGCCCGCCTCGAGCACATGGACATGCTGGCCGAGAAGCTGGCCGAGATGGGTGTGCACATCTCCGCGGTGGACAACGGTGTGTGGGTGACCAGCGAGGGCCGGCCCAGGTCGGCCGACGTCAGCACGCTGCCCTACCCCGGCATCGCGACGGACTACAAGCCGTTTCTGCTCACCCTGCTCACCGTGAGCGACGGCGTCGCCATTGTCACCGAGAACGTCTACGGAGCCAACCGCTACGCCTACGTCGCCGAGCTCAGCCGCATGGGTGCCGACATCCGCACCGAAGGCCACCACGCGGTCGTTCGCGGCGTCCCTCGCCTCAGCGGCGCGCCGATCAAGGCCCACGACATTCGTGCCGGTGCTGCGCTCGTGCTCGCGGGCTTGGCGGCGGACGGCACCACCCTCGTCGGCGACGCCCACCACGTCGAGCGCGGCTACGCCGACCTGGTCGCTTCGCTGAAGTCGCTGGGGGCGGACGTAGAATGGGAAGAACCGGCGGGCGACGGGCGTTGGAACCAGTGACCGTCACCGCAATAGGAGTTACCGCGTGTTAGCTGCTGTCCAAGAAGCTCTAGATGCCATTCGCCCGGCCCTCCAGGCCGATGGCGGCGATATGCGCATCCTCAGCCTCGATGAGATCAACGGCGTCCTCGACGTCGAACTCATGGGCGCCTGCGGCAGCTGCCCGATGTCGACCATGACCCTCAAGCAGGGCGTCGAGCGCATCCTGAAAGACCGGGTCGAGGGCCTGAACGAAGTGCGGGCCAAGGGCATCGACTTCGACGTCGACCCGTCTGGCTTCTAACTCCTTCCCGGGCGGCGCCGCCGTCTAACTTGCCCGGGTGGTGCGCCGAGAAACAGATCCCGTCAAGCTGCTCGCGGCCGCGCAAGCCGGCGACCGCAGCGCGATCGCTCGGCTTATCTCGATGGTCGAGCGGGGCGGCGTGCCCGCGGGTGACGTCAGTCGCCTCACGTGGCCGGCGGCCCGGTTGGCCAGCCTCATCGGCCTGACCGGCGCGCCCGGTGCGGGGAAATCAACGCTCACCAACATGCTGGTGCGCCACGTGCGCGACAAGGGCGAACGGGTGGCGGTGCTCGCCATCGACCCGTCCTCGCCGTTTACCAACGGGGCGATTCTCGGCGACCGCGTGCGCATGCAAGACCACGCCACCGACGACGGCGTGTTTATACGGTCGATGGCCACCCGGGGCCAGGTCGGAGGCCTCGCCCTCGCCACGCCTGAAGCGGCCCGCGTGCTGGCCGCCGCCGGCTATCCGACGGTGCTCATCGAAACCGTCGGTGTCGGACAGGTCGAGGTTGAAATCGCCGGCGCGGCCGACACCACCGTGGTCGTGGTGAACCCGGGCTGGGGTGACGCGGTGCAGGCGAACAAGGCGGGCCTGCTCGAGGTGGCGGACGTGTTCGTGATCAACAAGGCGGACCGGCCCGGCGTGGCCGAAGTCCACCGCGACCTCGAGGCCATGCTCGACATGCACGTGGCCCCGGGGCCGTGGCGCCCGCCGATCGTCGAGGCGATCGCGGCGCGGGGCGAGGGCGCCGCCGCCGTATGGGAAGCGATCGACGCCCACCGCGCCCACATGGTCGAAACCGGCGAACTCGCGCGCCGGCAGGCCAAACGAGCTGCGGCCGAGGTCCGCGAGATCGTGGTGCGCACCATCGAAGCCAAAGCGGTGGCCCTGCTGAACTCGGAGAAGGGTGCGGCTCTCACGGCCCGCGTCACCGACGGATCGATCGACCCGCACGCAGCAGCCGGCACAATCCTGCGCGACTTGGAGGCATGACCAATGGGTGAATTCGTAAACGTGGAACGGGGCGACGACGGCGTGGCCGTCGTGCGCCTCGACCGTCCGAAGATGAACGCCTTGTCGACGGCGCTGCTGGCCGAGCTGTCCGCGGCGGCGGCCGACCTCACGGCGAACCCGCCCGGCGCGGTAGTGATCTGGGGTGGCGAGCGCATCTTCGCGGCCGGCGCCGAGATCAGTGAGTTCGGCGGGCCCGACGAAGCGCGGGAGATCGGCGGCAAGTTCCGCGACGCGCTCGACGCGATCGCGGCGATCCCCCGTGCCACCATCGCGGCCGTAAACGGCTACGCCCTCGGCGGCGGCTGCGAGTTGGCCTTGGCCTGCGACTTCCGCGTCGCCGCCGATAACACCAAGTTCGGCCAGCCCGAGATCCTGCTCGGCATCATTCCCGGCGGTGGCGGCACGCAGCGCCTGGCCCGCCTCGTCGGCCCGTCCCGGGCCAAGGACATGATCCTCACCGGCCGGCAGGTGGCGGCTGACGAGGCGCTGCGCATGGGCTTGGCCGACCGGGTCGTGGATGCCGATGATGTGCTCAATGAGGCGTGCACGTGGGCCAGTGCGTTGGCCAAGGGCGCCGTCGTCGGTCAAGCACTCGCGAAAGCAGCCATCGACCGGGGACTCGACGGTCCACTGGCCGATGGCCTCTCGATTGAGCAAGACCTCTTCGTCGAGGTCTTCAAAACAAACGACGCCCGCACGGGCGTCGAATCGTTTCTACAGAATGGCCCCGGTAAGGCCAAGTTCGCTGGTTCTTAAGAGGCCATGCGGCGCAGGCTGCGGCGGGCGACACGACGGTCGTCGTCGTTCTCGGCGCCCCAGAAGCCCAACTCACCCTGCATGCGAGCGTGGTCGCGGCAGGGGAGCAGCACTGGGCACGTCATGCACACGGCGCGGGCCAATGCTTCACGGCGAATACGGGGTTCTTCACGCTCACCGGCGGGGGCGAAGAAGAGGTCTACGCGGCCCTTGCAGGCGGCACTGTCTTTC
>JACDEA010000347.1 GCA_013816725.1 Actinomycetota bacterium | reverse complement strand
GGTGTACGTACCCGAGGCCCTCTACAGCGACGTGGTCGACGCGCTGGCGGCCAAGGCCAAGGCAGCCAAGGTGGGCGACGGCATGACCGAGGGCACCCAGCTCGGGCCGATCAACAACAAGCCGCAGTACGAGCGGGTCAAGGAACTGGTGGCCGACGCGGTGTCGTCAGGCGCCCGGGCGGTGGCCGGTGGCAAGCCGATTGGAGGCGAGGGCTACTTCTTCGAGCCGACGATCCTGGCCGACGTCTCCGACGGAACCCGCATCGTCGACGAGGAGCAGTTCGGCCCCGCGCTGCCCGTCATCTCCTACCGCGACCTCGACGACGCCGTCGAGCGGGCCAACGCCACGCATTTCGGATTGTCGGGGTCGGTGTGGAGCGCGGACGCCACCCGCGCCGCCGCGGTCGCCGCGCAGCTCGAATGCGGTACGGCGTGGGCCAATACGCACCTGGCGCTGGCGCCGAACCAGCCGTTCGGCGGCGCCAAATGGAGCGGCATCGGCGTGGAGAACGGGCCGTGGGGCCTCCTCGGCTTCACCGAGCTACAAGTGCTCTATCGCTCCAAGGTCTGACGAACGCGTCGCAGCACGCGGCCGACATCGAGCAGGTGGTGGTTCCCCTCGTGGGCGGCGCGGCGCGCCAGCGCGAGCACGGTGCGCTCGTCGCCATCGCTCCCGATGCCGACGCGTGCCCACTGCGCCGGGGTGAGGTCGGCTAGTTGGTCGACCAGTTCGCGCTCGACCGCGCCCAACTCGGCGGCGGTCTGCGCCGGATCCGCGCTGTTGTAGCCGCGGTCGACGCATAGATCGTCGAAGTCGACCTTCGTCATTCGGGGACGGTCCTCGGTGAGCACGCGGCGGATGCGGTCGACGTAGAAGGCCAGCGCGTCCCGCGTATGGGCGACGTATTCCAACGCCGACCAGACCGCGGGCTCGGGTCGCGCCCGCAGGACGACGTTGGCATCCTCGTTCTTCAGGAAGCGGGTGAGGGGCTTGGCGAAGCGGTCGGCGAACGTGCCGATGCCAATGGGCTCACCGTCCCAATCGAAGCCGCATTCCTCGCACCGCACGTCAGCACCGTAGTGTTGCTCCCCCGAGTGGCACCTACCTCTGATCGTTCGCGCGGTACGCGAGCCGTCGTCGCCAACGGCGTCGGCAAGGCCGTTCTCAACCTGCGCCGCCTCACGCGCGGCGGCGGGTCGGCGCTGCCCGGGTTGGTGGCCGAGCGCATCGACCCGCGAATGGTGAGCCGCCTGGTCGCGCAACTGCCCGAAGGCGTCATCGTGGTGACCGGGACGAACGGCAAGACCACAACGACCAAGATGATCGTGGCCGTGCTCGAGGCGCAGGGCAAGACCGTCCTCACCAATCGCTCGGGCTCCAATCTGTCGCGTGGCGTGGCGTCGGCCATCCTCGAACGGTCGGCCTGGCGCGGCCGCCTGCTCGAGGACATCGCGGTGTTCGAGGTCGACGAAGCCAGCATGCCGGCGGTGTGTGAGCAACTGCGCCCGTCGACGGTGGTCGTCAACAACCTGTTTCGCGACCAGCTCGACCGCTACGGCGAGCTCGACACGACCGCGGCGGTGATCGGCCGCGCCATTGCCGGTCTCGATGGCAGCGCGACGGTGTGCCTCAACGCCGACGACCCGCTCGTCGCCAGCCTGGCCCGCTACGGCGACCGCCCCGACATCCGGTGGTTCGGCGTGGACGCCGAGGGCGTCGAGAGGCTCGACCACGACGCGGCGTCCGACTCCGACCACTGCCCGCAGTGCGGCCACGCCCTCGACTACACCAAGGCGTACTACAGCCATCTCGGCCACTACCGCTGCCCCGACGGTCACGTCGAGCGGCCCACGCCCGAGCTGTCCCTCACGTCGTTCGAGAGCATCGACGTCCATGACGGCGCCAGCCGGCTGACGGTCGACGTCGAGGGCGACTCGATCTCGATTGTCCTGCCACTGCCCGGCCTCTACAACGCGTACAACGCGCTGGCGGCCATGTGCGCGATGCGCAGCCGCGGCGTCGCGCTGCACGACGCGACTGACGCGCTGTCGCACGTGACCGCGCCGTTCGGCCGGGTCGAGCACGTCGACGTCCACGGCCGCGGCCTGCGGATCATCCTGGTGAAGAACCCCGCCGGTTTCAACCAGATCATCCAGACGTTTCTCGGTCACCCCAAAGGAACGCGGCTGATGCTGGCGATCAACGACGGCCTGGCCGATGGACGCGACCTGAGTTGGCTGTGGGACGTCGCCATCGAGGACATCGCGCCGTGCGAGTTCGTGCTCTGCACCGGTGGCCGGGCCGCCGACATGGCGCTGCGATTCAAGTACGCCGGCGCCGAGGCCGACGTAGTCCCCGACATGGTGGAGGGGATCGCCGAACTTCTCCGGCGCACGCCCGAAGGCGAGGAGGCCGAGGTGCTGGCCAACTACACGGCGATGCTCGAGTTGCGCGCCCTCCTCGACTCGCAAGCGACACTCAAGCGGTTCTGGCAGTGACGTATGCGCTGACGATCACCCACCTCTATCCGGTGGAGATGAACATCTACGGCGACCGCGGCAACGTGCTCACGCTGTGCAAGCGGATGGAGTGGCGGGGGATCACGGCCAACGTCGTCGACGTGGGCGTCGGCGAGCCGTTCGACCCGTCCCGCACCGACATCGTTTTCGCCGGCGGCGGTCAGGATCGAGGCCAGGTCGCCGTCGGCCTCGACCTTCAGAGCCGCACCGACGCGCTACTCGAGGCGGCCGAGGCCGGTGTCGTCATGCTCGTGGTGTGTGGGACCTACCAGCTGTTCGGCCGCCGGTTCCAGACTCTCGAGGGTCACGATATTCCCGGGATCGGACTGTTCAAGGCCGACACCATCGGATCGACCCAGCGCCTCATCGGCAACGTCACGATCGAGACGCGGTGGGGGCCGATGGTCGGGTTCGAGAACCACAGCGGGCAGACCACCCTCGATCCGGGCGAGGCCGCCCTGGGCGACGTCATCAAGGGCTACGGCAACAACGCCACCGACAAGGTCGAAGGCGCGCTGCACCACAACGTGCACGGCACGTACCTGCACGGTCCGGTGCTGCCCCGCAACCCGGCGTTCGCCGATCACCTGATCGGCACCGCCATGCGCCGCCGCTACGACGTCGAGCTTCTCGAGCCGCTGGACGACACGCTCGAGCGGGCGGCGGCCAAGGTGGTCATGGACGCTCCGCGATGAACCGGCCCCGCGTGCCCGCGCTGAGCGCGGTCACCGCGGTCGATCAGCTCCATGGGTATGCCCTCGTGGTGCTCGCACCGGAGATCGGGCGGGGCCTCGGTATGGCCGGCAACGACGTCGCCGCCCTTGCCCTCC
>JACDEA010000346.1 GCA_013816725.1 Actinomycetota bacterium | reverse complement strand
GAACCCGGGAGCGACGCCGAGGCCCCCGCCGCCGACGCCGAGGCCTCCGCCGCCGAGCCCGCGGCGCCGGTGGACGAACTGCGGGAGGGCATCCTCACCGGGTTGCAGCGGAACCTGGGCGAGGCCATCGTCGGTCACGAGATCGCCAACGGTGACATATGGGTCCGGGTCAACCGGGACGCGTGGCGGGCCGCGGGCGAGTCGGCCAAGCACCACGGCTTCGAGTACTTCTGCTTCCTGGCCGGCCTCGACTGGCTGCCCAGCCCCGACCTGAGCGGCGAGAAGGTCTGGGATCCCGACCCGTCGGTCTCGGACGGCAGCGCCGGCGGCAGCGCCGAGCAGACCACCGGCATCGCCGGCGGCGACACCCGCTTCCAGGTCTTCGCCCGCCTGTATGACGTGCGCCGCCACGTCGGCGTCACGTTCAAGGCCGACCTCGACGACGAGAACCCCAGCGTCGACAGCTGGGTGCCGGTGTTCAGCGGCGCCGACTGGCACGAGCGCGAGACGTGGGAGATGTACGGGTTCGACTTCGTCGGCCATCCCGGGCTGCGCCACCTCTACCTACCGGGGGAGTTCGAGGGACACCCCGCTCGCAAGGACTTTCCGATGCTCGCACGAGAGGTCAAGCCGTGGCCGGGGCTGGTCGACGTCGAGCCGATGCCGGGCGAGGACGAGGCCCCCGAAGGCGAAGCCGTAGAAGGCGAAGCCGCAGAAGGTGAGGAGGCACCCGCCGAATGACGATCACCGACCACCAGAAGTCCGCCTACATCGCCGGTCAGGCGGCCGACGCCCGGGTCAACATCGAACTCGAGACCGAAGGCATGACGCTGAACATCGGTCCGCAGCACCCGGCCACTCACGGCACGCTGCGGATCATCGTGCGCCTCGACGGCGAGCAGGTGATCTGGGCCGAGCCGGTGTGCGGGTACATGCACCGCGGCTACGAGAAGCTCACCGAGGTTCGTACCTACCCGCAGATCACCACGTTGGTGAACCGCATCGACTGGCTGAGCAGCTTCGCCAACGAGGTGCCGTTCATCCTCGCTGCCGAGCAGCTCATGGGCATCGAGGCGCCACCGCGGGCGCAGTGGATCCGCACGATCCTCTTCGAGATGGCGCGCATCGCCAACATCATGTTGTTCATCGGTGAGGTGGGTGCACAGCTCGGCGCCATCACGCCGGTGTTCTACGCGTTCCGCGACCGCGAGCACGTCCTGAACCTGATCGAGTCGGCCACCGGCGGGCGCTTCCACCCGAACTACGACCGCATCGGCGGCCTCAAGGACGACTTCCCGCGCGGGTGGGTCGACGAGTGCAAGGGCGTGATGGACCGCGTCCGCGACTTTTGCGACGAGCTGGAAACGCTGCTCATGGGCAACGAGATCTTCGCCGAGCGCATGCGCGGTATCGGCGTGATCCCCGCGTCGGTCGGCCTGTCCTACGGCCTGTCCGGCGCCAACATCCGGGCCAGCGGCGTCGACTGGGACCTCCGTCGCGACGAGGAGTCGCCGCTGGCGTGGAAGGAGTGCGACTGGAAGGTCTGGACTCACGTCGACGGCGACAGCTACGCGCGCTACTGGGTCCGGCTCCAGGAGACACGTGAGGCCACCAAGATCGTCGACCAGTTGCTCGACGGTCTGCCCGCCGGGCCGATCATGGCCAAGGTCCCCCGCATCATCAAGGTTCCCGCCGGCGAAGCCTGGGTGCACACGGAGAACCCGCTTGGCGAGATGGGCTACTACGTCGTCAGCCAGGGCGGGCTCGGTCCGTTCCGCTGCAAGATCCGCAGCGCGTCGTTCAACAACGTTTCGATCGTGCCGTGGGTGCTGCAGGGGGTCTACGTCCCCGACGTGATCACGATCCTGTCGAGCCTCTACTTCATCTTGGGCGACATCGACCGCTGATGTTGCACTCAGTACTCGCGCTGAACCCGGCCTACTGGCAGGTCACCGCGCTCAAGATCGTGGTGATCCTGCTCACGGTGGTCACCGGCGCGTTCATCCTCGTCTACGGGTTCCTGTTCAAGATGATGGCCCACATGCAGAGCCGGCTTGGGCCGATGGAGGCCGGGCCGCACGGTCTGCTGCAGCTCATGGCGGAGTTCGGCAAGTTCCTGCAGAAGGAGGACATCTTCCCGAGCCGGGCCGACCGCCGGGTTTTCGCGATGGCGCCGTTCGTGGTGCTGGCGTCGACATTCCTCGTCTACCTCGTGATTCCCGCCGGCCCCCGGCTCGTGGTCGAGGACTTCGACACCGGCATCTTCTTTGCTATGGCCGTTTCATCGCTCTCGGTGATCGGCGTGTTGATGGCCGGTTGGTCCTCGGCCAACAAGTACTCGCTCATCGGCGCGCTGCGTGCCGCCGGCCAGCTCATCGCGTATGAGCTGCCGATGGTGTTGGCCATCGTCGGCGTGGTGATCCAAGCCGGCAGCCTCAGCCTCCAGACGATCGTGCACCGCCAGGCCGACGGTGCGATCTTCGGCTTCGCGGGCCTGGGGAACCCGTTCATCATCACGCAGTTCCTGGGCTTTTTGATCTTCCTCACCGCTACCCAAGCCGAGCTGACGCAGACGCCGTTCGACATGCCCGTCGCCGAATCGGAGCTGGTCGCCGGCTACCTCACTGAGTACTCGGGGATCCGTTTCCTGCTGTTCTTCATCGCCGAGTTCGGGACCGCGTTCGCCTTCGCGGCGCTGGCCGCCACGATGTTCCTCGGCGGCTGGTACGTGCCCGGCGTCCACGGCAACCTGGCCGACGTCGTGGGGCCGCTCGCGCTCGGGGCCAAGATCCTCGCCGTTTCGTTCCTGATTTTCTGGGTCCGCTTCACCTATCCGCGCTTTCGCGAGGATCAGCTCCAGACGTTCGCCTGGAAGTACCTCATCCCGCTGGCCCTGGTCAACATCACGGTCACCGGCATCTTGAAGGTGGTGTTCTAAGTGCCGCAGCTACCCGGCCTGATCAAGGGCCTCGGCGTCACGCTGCGCACGATGACCAAAAAAGCGGTCACCGTGCAGTATCCCCACGTGAAGGAGGCGCCCGCGCCCCGGGCCCGCGGGGTGATCGCGCTGAAGGAAGAGAACTGCACGGTCTGCATGCTGTGCGCCCGGCAGTGCCCCGACTGGTGCATCTACATCGAGGGCCACAAGGACAAGGCGCCGCCGCGCCGCGAGGGCGGCAAGCCGCGCACGGTGCAGTTCCTCGACCGCTTCGACATCGACTACGCGCTGTGCATGTACTGCGGCATTTGCGTGGAGGTGTGCCCGTTCGACGCGCTGTTCTGGAGCCCGGAGTTCGAGTACTCCGAGGAGCGCATCGCCAAGCTGCTGCACGACAAGGACAAGCTCGGCGA
>JACDEA010000345.1 GCA_013816725.1 Actinomycetota bacterium | reverse complement strand
CCTGAAGGTCGAGGGTGACCTGCGCCGCGACATCGCGCAGGACATCAACCGCAAGAAGGAGATCAACTCCTACCAGGGCATCCGCCACCGTCGCGGCCTCCCCGTCCGGGGCCAGCGCACCCACACCAACGCCCGCACTCGCAAGGGGCCCAAGAAGACCGTCGCCGGCAAGAAGAAGGTTCGCAAGTAGATGCCCAAGCCCAAGCCTGGAGGCCGTCGCCCCCGCAAGCGCGAGCGCAAGAACGTCACCCACGGTGTCGTTCACATCAAGAGCTCGTTCAACAACACGATCGTTTCGATCTCCGACAGCGAAGGCGCCGTGCTGGCCTGGGCCTCGGCCGGCAACGTCGGGTTCAAGGGCTCGCGCAAGTCGACGCCCTTCGCCGCGCAGCTGGCTGCCGAAGCCTGCGCCAAGCGCGCGATGGAGCACGGCGTGCGCACCGTCGACGTCCTCGTCAAAGGCCCTGGCTCTGGCCGTGAGACTGCTATCCGCTCGCTGATGCAAACCGGTATCGAGGTCATGGGCATCAAGGACGTCACCCCGATCCCGCACAACGGTTGCCGCCCCAAGAAGCGGAGGCGCGTGTAATGGCGCGCTACACCGGTCCCGTCTGCCGGCTGTGCCGGCGCGAGAAGATCAAGCTCTTCCTCAAGGGCCCCAAGTGCGACTCGATGAAGTGCCCGATCGAGCGCCGGCCCTACCCGCCGGGCGAGCACGGCCGTGATCGCATGCGGCAGGGCTCCGAGTACCTGATGCAGCTGCGAGAGAAGCAGAAGGCCCGCCGGATCTACGGCGTCCTCGAGAAGCAGTTCGCCAACCTGTACCGCGAGGCCAACCGCCAAGAGGGCATCACCGGCGAGAACCTTTTGCGCATGCTCGAACTGCGGCTCGACAACATCGCCTTCCGCGCCGGCTGGGGCGCCAGCCGCTCGCAGGCCCGCCAGTTCGTGCGTCACGGCCATGTCGACGTCAACGGTCGCCGGGTCACCATCCCCAGCTACCGCGTTCGCAAGGGCGACGTCGTAACGCTGCGCGAGAAGGCCAAGGCGATGATCGTGATCCGCCACAACATGGACACTCTCGACCGCCAGGTTCCCGCTTGGCTCGAGGCCACCGAAGACCGCCATCAGGTCACGGTGCGCGATGTGCCGCTGCGGGACCAGATCGATACCGCTGTTCGGGAACAGCTCATCGTCGAGCTGTACTCCAAGTAGTCGACAAGAAAGAGGTACGACCACTCTCATGCTGATCATCCAGCGCCCCACTGTCGAAGCGATCGGCGAAGACGAGAACGACCGTCAGCGCTTCGCCATCGGCCCGCTCGACCCCGGCTTCGGCTACACGCTGGGCAACTCGCTGCGCCGCACCCTGCTGTCCTCGATTCCCGGCGCGGCCATCACCCAGGTGCGCTTCGACGACGCCCTCCACGAGTTCACGACGCTCACCGGTGTGAAGGAGGACGTCACCGACATCATCCTGAACCTCAAGGACGTCGTTCTTCGCCTCGACAGCGACGAACCGGTCACTTTGCGCCTCGACGCGCGCGGCCCGGCCACGGTTACGGCCGGCGACATCACGCTCACCGGCGACGTCGAGGTGCTCAACTCCGACCTGCACATCGCGACTCTCAACGGCAAGGGCCGCCTGGCCATGGACGTCACCGTCTCCCGCGGCCGCGGGTATGTGTCGGCCGATCGCAACAAGACGTCGGCCACCATCGGCGTGATCCCCGTCGACTCGATCTTTTCGCCGGTTCGCCGCGTGGCGTTCACCGTCGAGCCGACCCGCGTCGAGCAGTCGACCAACTTCGACCGTCTCGCCATCGACATCGAGACCGACGGTTCGATGTCACCACGCGAAGCGCTGGCGTCGGCCGGTGACACGCTGCGCTCGCTGGTGACGCTGGTCGCCGAGATGAGCGAAGCGCCGCAGGGCCTCGAGCTGGGCGAGGTGTCGGCCATTAGCAGCGGGTCGCCCGACCTCGACCTGCCGATCGAAGACCTCGACCTCTCCGAGCGGCCGCGCAACTGCCTCAAGCGTGCCCAGGTGAACACGGTCGGCGAGCTGGTGGAGAAGTCGCTCGACGACCTGATGGCCATCACCAACTTCGGCCAGAAGTCGTTGGATGAGGTCATCCAGAAGCTCGATGAGCGCGGCCTGTCGCTGCGCGTCAAGGAGTAGGGCGCAGTGCCCGGCGCACCGCGCAAAGGAAAGCGCTTCGGGGGCGACGCCGCCCACCACAAGGCGATGATGGGCAACTTGGTCGCCTCGCTGATCGCCGCCGAAGGGCTCATCACCACCGAGGCCAAGGCCAAGGCTCTGCGGCCGATCGTGGAGAAGTGCGTCACCAAGGCCAAGAAGGGCGGCGTCTACCGCCAGAGGAACGTCGTGGCGTTCATCCGGGACAAGGAGATGGCCCACAAGCTGTTCGAGGACATCGGACCGCGGTACGTCGACCGCCCCGGCGGCTACACGCGCATCCTGAAGCTCGGCCCGCGGGCCGGCGACCAGGCCCCCATGGCGCGCATCGAATTCGTCTGACCAACTCATGACCCTCTTCGAGGAAGAGGTGGTGGCGACGGCGGCCCCGAGCGGGCCGTCGTCTCGCGTCCGGCTCACCGTGGCCTACGACGGAAGCGGCTTCCGCGGCTTTGCCGAGCAGAAGACCGTCCCGACGGTCGGGGGAGCACTGCGTGCCGCGCTGGAGAAGGTGCTCGGTCACCCGATCGAGCTGACCTGCGCCGGTCGCACCGATGCCGGCGTCCACGCGTGGGGTCAGGTGGTCACGTTCACGACGTTCCCCCGGCACGACGATGCCGCGGCCGAACTCGACGTTGAGCTTCTGCGGCGGTCGATCAACAAGATGCTCGAGCCCGCTGTCGTCATCCGCGACGCCGCCGTCGCCGCGCCCGACTTCGACGCTCGCCGCTCCGCCCTCGGCCGCCGCTACCGGTACACCGTCCTCAACGGGCCAGTGCTCGACCCCTTTACGGCCAAGGTTGCCTGGCACATCGAGGGCCCGTTGGACCTTCGGGCCATGCAGATGGCTTGCGACCCGCTGATCGGCGAGCACGACTTCCGCTCGTTCTGCCGCCAACCCAGCGGCCATCCACCGGGCCCGTTGGTGCGCCGGATGGCGGCGGCCTCGTGGATCGATCTCGAGGACGGGCGCCTCCGGTTTGACGTCGAAGCGAACGCGTTCTGCCAGCAGATGGTGCGGGCGCTGGTCGGCACATTGGTCGACGTCGGCATCGGCAAACGCAAGGCAGGGGAGATGGCCGGCATCCTGCGGGCCGGGTCGCGTTCAGCGGCCGGGCAGATCGCGCCCCCGCACGGGCTCTGCCTCTGGGAGGTG
>JACDEA010000344.1 GCA_013816725.1 Actinomycetota bacterium | reverse complement strand
CACCGAGACCGTCGGCCAGGACGTCCCAACGCTCGAAGAAGTGCGGGACAAGATCGAGCAGCGCTACGCCCGTGCGCTCGGCACGTCCGAGTTGCAGGGCCAGACGGTCGAGACCCGGATGCTCGAGGTGGAGCAGGCCGCCATGGACACCGAGGCCCAGGCCCGCCTGTCCGAGCTGCGCACCCAACTGGGCCTGTCGTCAGCACCGTCGACCACCGAGACGGCCCCGGCCGCCACCGAGGGCACGGCCAGCACCTAGCGGCGGCGGCGATACCTGCCGTGGGAATGGCTCACGGCAGCACCACCAGGTCGTCGCGATGGACGACTTCGTGGGCCACGTCGGGCGGGAGTTCGCGCGTGTGGCGCCCGCGCCACTCCTTGATGCGCGTGGCGTCGTGGCGGCTCAGCCCCTTGGCGAAGACGCGCCCCGACTCATCCGCGATCTCGACCGCGTCCTCGGCGTTGAAGCTGCCCTCCACGTCGACGACGCCCGCGGGCAACAGCGACGTGCCCCGCTCAACCAGCGCGCCACGGGCACCGTCGTCCACGACGATCTTCCCGGCCGCGCCCACCGCGAACGCGATCCAGAGTTTGCGGGCCGAGAGCCGGCGATCGTGCGGTCGGACCACGGTTCCCACCGAGGCGTCGCCGGCGACGGCGGCGGCCAGCACGCCGGGACGGTCGGCGGCGGCGATGACGGCCCGGACGCCGGACCACGCTGCGATGCGAGCGGCGGCGAGCTTCGAAGCCATACCGCCACTGCCGCGGTCGGACCCCGAACCCCCGGCGGCCGCCTCGAGGGCGTGATCGACCTCGACGATCTCCTCGATCAGCGACGCGTCGGCGTTGACCCGGGGATCGGCGGTGAACACACCCGGAGTGTCGGTGAGCAGGACGAGGAGGTCGGCGTTGACCAGGTGAGCAACGAGCGCAGCGAGCCGGTCGTTGTCGCCAAAGCGAATCTCGTCATCGGCCACCGCGTCGTTCTCGTTGACGATCGGCACCACGCCGAGGTCCAGCAACCGCGTGAGCGTCTGGCGGGCGTGGAGGTACTGCTGGCGGTGCACGAAGTCGAGCGGGGCCAGTAGCACCTGACCCCCGATGAGCCGGTGGCGGGCCAGGGTGTCGTCGTAGACGCGCATCAACCGGCTCTGGCCGACGGCGGCGACGGCCTGCAGCGTGGCCAGGTCGGCCGGCCGCGGGCCGTGCAGGTTCAACGCGGGGAGCCCGGCGGCGATGGCGCCCGACGTCACGACGATCACCCGGTGGTGGTCGCCGCGCAGCCCGGCGACCTCGCTGCACAGCCGCTCGACGGCGATGGGGTCGACCTCGCCGTGATTGTCGGTGATCGATGTCGTGCCGATCTTGACGACGACGATCACGACTCACTCTGTACTTTCACGATCGGCTCCGGCTCCGCCTCCGCCTCACTCATATTCGAACTCGAAGTTGGCGATGCGGACGATGTCGCCCGGTCGCGCGCCGGCCCGGTGGAGGGCACGATCGACGCCCATACGCGAGAGGCGGTTCTGCACGTACGCCACCGCATCGGCGTTGGTGAGGTCGTTGACAGCCACCGCCCGTTCCGCTTTGCGCCCCAACACGACGAACCCGCCGTTGGGTGTGCGCTCGACGGCGAAGTCCTCGGGTTCGGGCCGGTGGATGACAGCGACCTCGCTGCTCGGCGCGATGCGGGCCCGGGCCTCGGCTACCAGTGTCGCCATGCGACCGACGAGGTCGCGCACGCCCTCCCCGGTCACCGCGGCGATGCGATCGCCGTCATAGGAGTGGGTGGCGACGTCGGCCTTGGTCCCGACGACGAGACGCGGACGGTCGAGCAGCTCGGGGCGGTAGCGGCCGAGCTCGCCCAGCAGGATCCGCTCCTGCTCGGCCGGCGGCCGCTCGTCGCTGGGCGCCAGGTCGAGCAGAACGAGGAGGGCGCGGGCCCGCTCGACGTGGCGCAGGAAACGGTGCCCCAGCCCTTTGCCTTCGCTGGCCCCCTCGATGAGGCCGGGGATGTCGGCCACCACGAACTCGGTGTCGTCGAGGCGGACGACGCCGAGGTGGGGCTCGAGTGTGGTGAAGGGGTAGTCGGCGATCTTCGGTGTGGCCGCAGAGATGACCGAGATCAGCGTGCTCTTTCCCGCGTTGGGGAAGCCGACAAGAGCGACGTCGGCCATCAGCTTCAGCTCGAGGTTGAGCCACCGTTCCTCGCCGACCTCGCCCTGCTCGGCGAAGCTGGGCGCCCGCCGCTTGTTGGAGAGAAAGCGGGCGTTGCCACGGCCGCCTTGCCCGCCCTTGGCGGCGAGGAAGCGGTCGCCCGGTCGCGCCAGGTCGCCGAGGATCGTGCCGTCGCGATCGCGCACGACCGTGCCCTCCGGGACCGATACGACGATGTCGGCGCCGGTCGCCCCGTGCTTGCCTTTGCCCTTTCCATGCGTGCCGCTCTGCGCGCCGCGATGCGGATGGTCGCGGAAAGCCAGCAGCGATGCCACGTTGTGGTCGGTAACCAGCCACACGTCGCCGCCGTTGCCGCCGTCGCCCCCATCCGGTCCGCCTTTGGCCACGTGCGCCTCGCGGCGGAACGACACCGATCCCGCGCCGCCGTCACCGGCTTTCACGTGGATCTGCGCTTCGTCGACGAACCCGGCCACCACGAACGACCTTAGGTCCCGACCGCGCCGGCGACGGCGGTCAGCATCGCCTCGAGGTTGGCGATCGACAGCGGGCGTTCGAGCATCGCTTCGACGTCGTCGGCCCAGAACCTCCGGTGGTCTTCGGCCGCGGTCGCCTCGGCGACGCGGCGGCACACCATCTCGAGGTAGTGCGTCCAGCCGGCGACGCGCACCGCGAACACGGTGATGTCCGGCGCGTCGAAGTCACCGTACGCGTCGATGAACTCGCGCACTGCGTCAGCATCGGCGAGGCGGTCGGGCCCGGTCGCCCAGTCGAGCAGCGCGCCGGCCGCTTCGCGCTGGGCGACGCCGGGTCCCGAGTTGTCCCAGTCGAACACCAGGATGTCGCCGCTGTCGGCGGCCCTGGCCAGGTTCGAGCGGTTGTAGTCGAGATGACAGCGGATCAGCGGGCGTTCGGGGGCAGCAGCGACGATCTCGTCCAGCGCGAGCAGTTCGGGAAGGCGGGCCTGTAGCTGCGGCGCCCAGGCCATACCGGCGTCGGCGGCGCCGCCCAGCGCCGCGGCCCAGCGCTCGGCGCCGATCGGCTCGCTGTACCAGGGGTCGGGGCGGCCCTCGGCCGGCCAGTTCAAACCATGGATGCGGGCCAGCGCGCCGGCCACGTCGCGCAGGTCGCGCCGGTCGGCGGGACGGCGCTCGATGGGGACGGCGTCGATCCATTCGTAGACGCGCACGCCGTCGACGAC
>JACDEA010000343.1 GCA_013816725.1 Actinomycetota bacterium | reverse complement strand
CGTCCGCCAGCGTGCGCGCGTCGGTCTCGATCGCGTGGGCCGACTTCCACTGGTTCATGCCGCTCTCGCGGCCCTGGTAGATGACGCCCTTGGTGTCGCACAGCATGACGTTGCCGTGCGGGACGCCCATCGCCTTGATCAGCTCGGTGCAGGCCACGCCGGCGGCACCGGCACCGTTGATGACGACCCGGGTGTCGGCGAGGCGGCGGCCGGTGAGCTCGATCGCGTTGATGAGGCCGGCGGCGGTGATGATCGCGGTGCCGTGCTGGTCGTCGTGGAAGACCGGGATGTCGAGCAGCTCGCGCAGCCGCATCTCGATCTCGAAGCAGCGCGGCGCGGCGATGTCCTCGAGGTTGATACCGCCGAATACCGGGGCCAACCGCTCGACGGCCTCGACCAGCTCGTCGCTGTTCTGCACGTCGAGGCAGATCGGAAAGGCATCGACGCCGGCGAACTCCTTGAAGAGCATCGCCTTGCCCTCCATCACAGGCAGGGCGGCGGCGGGCCCGATGTCGCCGAGCCCCAACACGGCGGTCCCGTCGGTCACGACGGCGACCGAGTTCCGCTTGATGGTGAACTTGTGGACGTCAGCGGGGTTGTCGGCGATGGCGAGACACACCCTCGCGACACCTGGGGTATACGCCATCGACAGGTCATCGCGCGTCGTCAACGGCGATTTCGAGCGGACCTCGATCTTGCCGCCCTCATGCATGAGGAAAGTGCGATCGCGAACGTCGACGACATGTACGTCGTCGAGGGCCTCTACCGCCTTGCGGATCTGCTCGACGTGCGGCACGTCGATCGCGAACACGGTGAGGTCGCGAACCATCTGGTCCGCGCTGGCGTCGACCAGGTCTACGCCGATGATGTTTCCGCCCGCTTCTCCGATCGCGGTGGTCAGCCGGCCCAGCACCCCGGGACGGTTCGCGACTTCGACGCGAAACCGAACCGAGTACGACGCGTTGGGGCCGGCCATTCGTCCAGTATCGCCGCTTGCTCGACGAACGTGGACGGTTTACGAAGCGACCCTTACGCGTCCATCTCCTGCATCTCGCGGAGGGAGCGATCGATCTCGGACGCGCGGAACCGGCGATGGCCCCCGAGCGTGCGAATCGCAGTGATCTTCCCCGCCCGCGCCCAGCGCGTGACGGTCTTCGGGTTGACCCTGAACATCGCCGCCACTTCGGCGGGCGTCAGAAGCGGATCGGGCGTGCTGTACTCAGCCAACGGGTGTCCTTCCTGTGTATGTTGCGTTCGTCCGGCACGACGTTGTGCCTTTCGTCTTGAAGGTACGGAGTGCCCCGACATTGGTCGATAGCACCAACGGACCATTTCGCCCACTCGGCGTAACTAGTCACTTGTACTCGCCGGTACGCTCAGGCGTGTGGACGTGTTCGATCGGCTGGCGGCGGACGATTATGAGCAGGTCGTTCTATGCCACGACCGCGCCACCGGCCTGCGCGTCATCATCGCGATCCACTCGACGCGTTTGGGCCCCGCCCTCGGCGGCACCCGCTTTTACCCGTACCCCGACGACGCCAGCGCGCTCGAGGACGTTCTGCGGCTCGCCAAGGGCATGACGTACAAGTCGGCGGCCGCCGGCCTCGACCTCGGTGGCGGTAAGGCCGTGATCATCGGCGATCCTGCGGTGGCCCGCACCGAAGCGCTGTTGCGCATGTACGCGCGTTTCGTCGACGCGCTCGGCGGCCGGTACATCACCGCCGAAGACGTTGGCACCACGCAGGCCGACATGGACCTGATCCGGCGCGAGACGGCGTACGTGACGGGCGTTAGCCGGTCCCTCGGCGGCTCAGGCGACCCCTCGGCGGCCACCGCCTACGGCGTGCTGCACGCGATGAAGGCGGTGGCCAAACACCTTTGGGGCGGGACCGACCTCGAGGGGCGCCATGTCGTCGTCGCAGGAGTTGGCAAGGTCGGGTACGCGCTTCTCCGACACCTCGTCGAGGAGCGGGCCCGTGTCTCGGTCGCCGACGTCGCACCCGCAGCCGTCGAGCGCGCCGTTCGCGACTTCGCCGTCGAAGCCGTCCCGGTCGAGAAGGCGCACGCGATCGACTGCGACATCTACTCGCCGTGCGCGATGGGCGCCATTCTCAATCCGGTGACGATTCCCGAACTGCACTGCGCCGCCATCGTCGGATCGGCCAATAACCAGCTCGCCGATCCGTCGTGCAGCGACCTGTTGGTCGATAGCGGCGTTCTCTACGCTCCCGACTACGTGGTCAACGCGGGAGGGGTGATCAACATCGCCGAGGAGCTCATCGGCTACCACCGCGAGCGAGCGTACGCGAACGTGCGGCGCATCTTCGATACGACCACGGCGGTGATCGACACCGCGGTTGATAGAGGGATCTCGACGGCGACCGCGGCCGACCGCCTCGCCGAGGGTCGCATCGCCAGCGTGGGTCGAGTCCAGTTGTTGCGTACGTCACCGCGGGTGCGTAGGTAATGGCGAAGGCAATGAGAGCGGCGAAGGAAAAGGACGCGCCCGCCGCCGAATACAAGGGCTTCGCGCGGGAGGAACTCGTCGAGGACTTCCGCCTCGCGTGCATCTCGCGGGCACTCGACGACCGCGAGATGGCGCTTCAGAAGCAGAGCAAGGTGTTCTTCCAAATATCCGGCGCGGGACATGAAGCCTTGCTTCTCGCCCTGGCCCGGAGCCTGCGGCCCGCCTACGACTGGTTCTTCCCGTACTACCGCGACAGGGCGTTGATGCTCGGCCTCGGGGTGACGCCCACCGAGATCCTCCTCGAGGCGGTTGGCTCGGCGGACGACCCCTCGTCCGGTGGGCGCCAGATGCCGTGCCACTGGGGCTACAAGGACAAGAACGTCGTGACTCAGTCGAGCTGCACCGGCAGTCAATGTCTGTCCGCGGTCGGCTCGGCCGAAGCATCGCGCTACATCGTGCGCCGTCCCCACCTCCCGGGCTGCACCGCCCAGGGCGACGAGGTCACATACGTCTCGCTGGGCGAGGGCGCCACGTCCGAGGGCGAGTTCTGGGAGAGTCTCAACACTGCGTGCACGCTGCACCTGCCGGTGCTGTTCCTCGTGGCGGACAACGGGTACGCCATCTCGGTTCGTGCCGCCGATCAGTCGCCCGCTCCCGTGTGGGAACTGGTTCGGGGATACCGAGGGCTGGCGATCCATCACTTCGACGGACGCGACTACTTCACGGCGCGGCGCAAGGGCGCCGAGGCCATCGCGCGCGTGCGCGCCGGCGAGGGCCCGGGGCTGATTCACGCGCAGGTGACGCGGCCGTACTCACACTCCGCCGCCGATACCCAGAGCAAGTACCGCGGCACCGAGGAGCTGGCCGACGAAGCCGCACATGACCCGATCCTGCTTATGGAGAACTCGCTCGTG
>JACDEA010000342.1 GCA_013816725.1 Actinomycetota bacterium | reverse complement strand
CTGGCCGCGCAGGCGGCCGTCGTCGCCGGGCCGCCGCCGGCCCGCTGATGCGGTTCGTCATTGCCTCGGCCAACCCCGACAAGGCCGCCGAGATCCGGACGGTGCTCGAGTCGGTGCTCGACGCCGAGCTGGTCGCCCGCCCCGCCGAAGTGCCCGATGTGGACGAGACCGGTGACACGCTGGATGAGAACGCGCTTCTCAAGGCGCGCGCCCTTGTCGAGGCCACCGGCCTCGCGGCCATCGCCGACGACACCGGCCTCGAAGTGGCGGCGCTGGGCGGCGCGCCGGGGGTCTACACCGCCCGGTTTGCTGGTGAGCACGCGACCTACGCCGACAACGTGGCCAAGCTGCTAGGCGAGCTCCGCGGCGTAGCGGACCGCCGGGCGCGCTTCCGCGCCGTGGCCGCCGCCGCCTTCCCCGATGGGCGCACCGTCGTGGTCGAAGGCGTGATGGACGGCGTGATCGCCGACGCGCCGCGCGGCGAGAACGGTTTCGGCTACGACCCCGTGTTCATCCCGGCCGACGGCGACGGCCGCACGTTCGCCGAGATGTCGGCCGAGGAGAAGCACGCGACGTCACACCGCGGCCGCTCGCTGCGTGCGCTGGCCGGCTTGCTGAGTGGCCCGACGCCCTGATTGCAGCGGGCGGCGCTACCAGCTACCAGCCGCGCATGTCGACGGCCCACTCGTCGACGACGTCGTCGCCGTCGACGACGTGCATGCGCTCGTGGTAGGCGATCGTCGGATCGACGTGTGCCGGCGTCACGTGCACTCGGTCGCCCACCCGCACGGTGTTGGCCGGCGCGAACGTCACGTGCTCGTCCGAGCAGAACCACACGTCGCCGTCGGCCATCGTCGGGTTGCCGTGGTCCATCCCGAGGGCCTTCAGCCCGCAGTCGGCCACCGCCCACCCCTGTGAAACAGAGATGACGGTCGCCAGTACTGTCAGCGCGGGCCGGAACGGCAGGTCGAGCCGACCGTACGCGGTGTCCATGAGCACGTAGGACCCCGCTTGGATCTCGGTGGCCCACGTGTTGATGTCGTACGTGCCGGTGCCGCCGGCCGAGATCAGCTCGCCGCCGACATCGCCGTGGGCCTGCACGAGCTTCTCCATGCACTCGGCGGTCATCTGCTCCCGCTTGGCCCGGTCGTCGAGGCCGACGACGTGGCCCTCGTAGCCCATCACCCCCCGCACGTCGAGGCCCCGGGCCCGGGCCATGTCGGCCACCGCGCCTGCCTCCTCGGGAGCACAGCCGCAGCGGGGGAGGCCCACATTGACGTCCACGATCACCTCGGGCACGCCGCCGTCGGCCGCCGCCGTCACCGTCGCCTCAGAGTCGACGGCCACCGTCACCCGGCTTCCGCCTTCGACCACGGCGCCGAGGCGACGGGCGTCGACGACTTCGTTGGCCAGCATCAGGTCGGCGCCCAACCCGGCAGCGGCCAGCCGCTCGACTTCGAGAATGGTGGCGCAGGTGAAGCCGAGGTGGCCGGCCTCGGCTTGGCGGCGGGCTATCGCGGTCGTCTTGTGCGCCTTGACGTGGGGCCGCAGGCGGGGGCCGGGAAGGGCCGCAGCCATCGTGGCCACGTTGTGCTCGAACGCGGCGCGGTCGACAACCAGGGCCGGCGTCTGCAGGTCGGTCAGCTTCATCGCACTCACGCTATGCACCATGGGCGTACGCTCGCCGCCGACGACCTATGGCCAAACCCGCAGCTGATGTGCTGTCCACCGTCGACTTGTTCCAGGGGTTGACGAAGCGCGAGCTCCAGCGGGTGATGGCCATGGCCAAGGACCAAACGTTTCCCGAGGGCGACGTCGTCGTCGTCGAGGGCGACGAGGACGGCCGCTTCTATCTGTTGCTCGACGGCAGCGCCCGCATCCTGCAAGGCAAGCGCACGCTGGCCACGCTGGGCCCGGGCGACTACTTCGGCGAGATCTCCCTCATCGACGGCGAGCCGCGGTCGGCGTCGGTCGTGGCCACCTCCGACATCCGCGCACTAAGCATCGCTCGCTGGAACTTCCGCCCGCTACTCGAAGAGCATCCCGCTATCGCCCGGAAGTTGCTCCTCGAGATGTGCCGCCGGGTGCGGGAGCTCGACCGCTCTCCCGACCACTAGCACCCGACTGCGCCGGCTCAGCGCCGAACGTGACCGACGGCGCCGGCCGGGTGTTCACCGCGAGACGGAAGACGTCGGGCCGGGCGTAGTGCCCTACGGGGTCGAACTGCCGTCGCGATTTGCGGGCTACGTCGATGTCCAGCTCCGCCATGAGGATGCCCTCCTCCTCGACCAGCGGCCCGGCCAGGATGTCGCCTTCAGGACCGACGATCGCCGTATTGCCGCGCGACAACCAATCGCCGGCGCCGCCGTAGATGGCGTCGCGACCGGGGATGTCGTTGGGCACGTCACTGGCCCGGATGCAGTAGTTGATACCGATCACGTACACGCGGCCTTCCTTGGCAATGTGGCGCAGCGTCGCCACCCACGTGTCGCTGTTGTCCCACGTGGGGGCCAGGTAGACGTCGACGCCTTGCGCGTACACCGCGGCCCGGGCCAGGGGCATGTAGTTCTCCCAGCAGATCAAACCACCGAGACGGCCGAACGGTGTCTCGGCCGAGAACAGCGTCGAGCCGTCGCCTGAACCCCACACCAGCCGCTCGCCGCCGGTGGGCATGAGCTTGCGGTGCTTGCCTAGTAGCGACCCGTCGGGGCCGAAGTAGAGGTAGGTGTTGAACAGCGTCGAGCTTTCGCGCTCGCGCTCGGTCACGCCGATGGCCACATACGCCTTGGCCTGGCGCGCCGCCGCCCCGATGGCTTTGGTGCTCGGACCGGGAACGGTCACCGACTGGTCGAGCAGGCGGGCGAACCAGTCGGCGGCGCCGTCGTCCCATGGGCGCGTCCGCCACACCCAGTCCGGATATGTCGGGACGAAGGCCTCGGCAAACGCGATGAGTTCGGCGCCGGCCCCCGCGGCCTTCTCGATCAGTGCCGCGGCCTTACCCACTGTGGCATCGCGATCCAAGAACACCGGCGACGCCTGCACCGCCGCCGCCATAACCTTGGCCATCAGGAACACCTCCCAAGCGACAGCCTAGGATCGGGGCCCGTCTCGGAGGGGAGAAAGTGGCCAAGTCAGATCACGTCAGCGCGCTCAAACGGGTCCCGTTGTTCCAGGGCCTCTCGGACCGCGAGCTCAAGTCAATCGCCAACGACGCCCGTGAGGAGCCGTATTCCGCGGGACAGAACATCGTCACCGAGGGCAGCGCGGGTGGTGCGTTCTTCCTCATCACCGAGGGCCGGGCCGAAATCGTCAAGGGCGGCAAGGTGATGCGCAAGCTCGGGCCCGGTTCGCACTTCGGCGAGATGGCCTTGTTCGACAGTTCCCCG
>JACDEA010000341.1 GCA_013816725.1 Actinomycetota bacterium | reverse complement strand
GCCGTGCGTCAGGTGCTGGCCCCGATCGCCGAGTTGGTCGAGCTGGACGACGAGGGGCTGTGCTGCGGCGCCGGCGGCGTGTACTCGGCGACCCAGCCGCTGCTCGCCGGGGCCATACGTGACGTCAAGCTGGCCGCCATCGCCCGCACGGGGGCCGCCGTCGTGGCCAGCGCCAACCCCGGGTGCATCCTGCACCTGCAGGCCGCCGGCCTCGACGTGCGCCACCCGGTCGAGTTGCTGGCCGAGGCGCTGATCTAGATGGCGGGCGAGTTCGACGAGATCCGAGGTCGTCTCGAAGGCATCGCAGAGGAGCTGGCCGATCTGGCTATTCAGCGTCTGCGCGAGTCGATCGACGCCGGCGGCACCGAGTTTCCCGTCGACGAACGCCGCCTCACCCGGGCTCGCCGCGCCGTCGAAAAGGCGGCCAGCATCCTCCGCGAGCCCGACGACTCAGCCTGACTGGTTGGCGGCGTCAGGTGGTCGGCATGCGGTTGAGCGCGTCGATCATCGTGCGGAGGCGGGCGTTGTGGATCTGGTCGAAGGCGAAGACGACCCGCGGGAGGTCGACGTGATCACCATCGCCCACCTCGGCCGGCAACGCGGCGCTGCGCTCGATCCCGCCGGTCACGCAGATGTCGGCGAATTCGGTGTTGAGCAACGCGATGTCGTCGTCGCTCGGTTCACTGCGCAGCCGCAACACCAGCCGCGACCCGACGAATCGGCGGGAGTGGTAGTTGCGATAGAAGCCGAGGATCTCGCCGGCGGCGTCCTCGACGTCGTCGGTGATCCGGTAGAGCACCGTGTCGTCGGGATCGATGAGCCCTCGTGGCGCCACCTCGTCGACAAGGAAGCGCTGCCACGACTGCCAGTACGTGCCGCCGGGCACCTCGAGCAGCACCATAGGCGCGGGGTCGGCCTTGCCCGTCTGAAGCAGGGTGAGCAACTCGAAGCCCTCGTCGAGTGTGCCGAAGCCGCCGGGCAGGACGACGAACCCGTCGGACTCCTTCATCAACATCAGCTTGCGCGTGAAGAAGTAGCGCATCTCGATGAGCTTCGGGTCGTCGGCGATGAATTCGTTGGCGCCCTGTTCGAAAGGGAGCCGGATGTTGATGCCGAATGACTTGTCGCGACCCGCGCCTTCGAGCCCGGCGGCCATGATTCCGGGTCCGGCCCCGGTGATCACCATCCAGCCTTTCTCGGCCAGCGCGGCGGCGACGTCACGGGCTTGCGCGTAGAGCGGGTCCGACGGCAGGGTGCGGGCCGACCCGAACACCGTCACCTTAGGGACGTCTCTGTACGGCGCGAAGAGATTGAACGCAGCCCGCATCTCGCTCAACGCCGCGCTGGCGATCTTCAGGTCGAGCCGGGCGGGAGCGTCCTTCACGAGGCCCGCCGCCGTGGTGAGTAGCTCGCGCGCGACGTCGCGATTGCGGGTGATGCCCGCCGTCTCGCTTATCTCGGCGACGAGGCGGTCGAATTCCGAACGGTCGGTGGCCACTACCTCAACTCGAACCGGGGCGGCCGCACCGTGATGCCGTCCTCCACCGTCTCGCGCCGCACGGTGTCGGTCACGCGCCGCCCATCGCGCTGCCGCCGCCGTGCACGTTAATTTTCTGCCCGCTGACGTAGCTCGCCCGGTCCGACACCAGGAAGCGCACGACGCTGGCGACGTCCTCGGGCTGGCACACGCGGCCGAACGGCGAAACGTTGTTGAGCGTGGTGATGTCGTCGATCCCGGCCGCGCCCTTCACGAGCCGGCGCCCCATCTCGGTCTCGACCAAACCGGGAGCGACCACGTTCACGCGGATGCCGTTGCGCTGTTCCTCTTTGGCCAGCGTGAAGGCCAGCGCCTCGAGCGCGGCCTTGCCCATGTTGTACGGCGCCCCGTTGGCCGCATTGCCCATCGTGGCGACGCTCGAAATCATGACGACGTCGCCCCGATCGCGTTCGCGCATCGTCGGGAGAACGAGGCGGCACAGATGGTGCGGTCCGATGGCGTGGGTGCGAATCACCCGCTCCGTCTCGTCGGGGTCGGTGCTGGCCACGCTGCGACCGCGGCTGGCGATGCCGCCGTTGTTGACGAGGATGTCGACGAACCCGAACTCGGCGACAACCTCGCCCACCATGCGCTCGTCGTCGGCCAGCGAATCGACGCTGGCCTGCACGGCGATGGCCCGGCGCCCCAGCTTCCCGATCTCGGCCACGGTCTCGCGGGCTGACTCCGCGTCCTTGCGGTAGTTCACGGCGACGTCGGCGCCGTCCTCGGCCAGGGCCAGCGAGATGGCCCGCCCGATCCCGCGCCCCCCGCCGGTAACGAGAGCCACACGTCCTTCGAGAGTCATGCCGTGGACCTTAGATTGGCGCGGTGGAACGAGCGTGCTCCCGCTGTGGCACAACCGCCGACGGTCCCGACGACGGCATGCCCCACGGGTGGTCGTTCGCCGTCGAGGACCACGGCCGCCTGACGTATCAGTGCCCCGACTGCGTGCGGGCCAACATCCGGGCCATCGAAGGCAAGCTGCCGGAGGAATGGTGGGAGTAGCGCGCTACGCGGTGGCGACGCGGCCGTACAGGGTGGTGCGTTGCTCGAGACGGCGACCCAGCGGTTCGGCGATGGAGCGGAAGCCGGCCTCGTCCATCTCCTGGCCGTGCGTGGCGCCGGCGGCGCGGGAGATGTTCTCGTCCATCAGCGTGCCGCCCATGTCGTTGGCGCCGGCTTGCAGGATCTGCGCGGCACCACCGGCGCCGACCTTGACCCACGAGACCTGGATGTTCGGCACCCAGCCGTCATAGGCGATGCGCCCGACGGCGTGCATCAGAACCGTTTCGCGGAACGTCGGCCCGCGCCGGCTCTTCCTCTGGAGATAAATGGGCGCGGCCATGTGCACGAATGGGAGAGGGACGAACTCGGTGAACCCGCCGGTCTCCTTTTGCAGGTCCCGCGTGCGGATAAGGTGACGGGCCCAGTTCAGCGGTCGCTCGATCGACCCGTACATGATCGTGATGTTCGAGCGCAGGCCGACGCTGTGCGCAGTGCGGTGGGCGTCGAGCCACTCCTCGGTGTTCACCTTGTCGGGGCACAACGTGGCCCGGATCTCGTCGTCGAGGATCTCCGCCGCGGTGCCGGGCAGCGTCTTGAGGCCGGCGGCCATAAGGCGACGGAGATAGTCGGCCAGCGGCTCGCCCAGCCGCTTTGCACCCTCCGTCACCTCGAGCGCGGTGAAACCGTGGATGTGGATCGTGTCCGACGCGGCCCGCACCGCCTTGATCACCTCGAGGTAGTAGTCGCCGTCGAAGCTCGGGTGGATCCCGCCCTGGAGGCACACCTCGGTGGCGCCCTTGGCCTCGGCCTCGACGACCCGCTCGGTGATGTCGGACAGCTCCAGCAGAT
>JACDEA010000340.1 GCA_013816725.1 Actinomycetota bacterium | reverse complement strand
TGAGCAGCGTGGACTTCCCGACGTTGGGTCGCCCCACCAGTGTTGCGAAACCCGACTTCACTCGTGGCTTTCGGCCGCGTCGGCGGTGGCGTCGATCTTCGACACTCGCACCCGGCCGATGCGCCGGCCCTGCACGCGCTCGGCGGTGAGACGGTGGCCGTCGACGTCGACGGTCTCGCCCTCGGTCGGCACGTGCCCCAGCGCGTGGAGCAACAGCCCGCCCACGCTGTCCCAGTCGCCCTCCGGCAGGTCGGCGTGCAGCAAGTCGTTCAACTCGTCGACCGGAAGGCGCGCCGTAACCCGCACGTCGCCGTTGGGCAGCGTTTCGACCGGCGCCTCCTCCACGTCGTACTCGTCGACGATCTCGCCCACCAGCTCCTCGATGAGGTCCTCCAGCGTGACCAGTCCGGCCGTGCCGCCGTACTCGTCGACGACGATCGCCAGGTGGAACTTGCCCCGTTGCATCTCGGGCAACAGTTCGGCGACCCGCTTGGTCTCGGGGACGAAGTGGCAGTCACGCGCCACCTCGCGTACAGCGACGCTGGCCCGCCCTTCGCGCTCGGCCCTCAGCAGGTCCTTGATGAATACCACGCCGACCACGTCGTCGATGCCTTGCTCGTACACCGGCATGCGGCTGTAGCCGCTGGCGATGGCCACCTCGATCACGTCGCTCAGCGGCGCCCGTCCCTCGACGGCGACCATGTCGGGTCGGGGCACCATCACCTCGCGCACCACGGTGTCACCGAACTCGATGATCGAGTGGATGAGCGCCCGCTCCTCCCGTTCGATCACTTCCTCGTCCACGGCGACGTCGGCCAGCGCCAGCAGCTCCTCCTCCGACACATAGGGCGTCCGCAAGCCCTTGCCCGGAAGGAGCACGTTGGAGAGTCCGATGAGGCCGCGGGCCAGCAGGGCGACGGGCGGGAAGGCGGCGACCGCGGCGACGGGACGGGCGACCGATAACGCGGCCCGCTCGGCGTGCTGCACCGCGAACGTCTTGGGCGCCGCTTCGGCGAACACGAAGATCACGACGACTTCGATGAAGATGGCGGCGGCAAACCCCCACGGCCCGAACCGGCGCTCGGCGAACGCGCCGATCAACGACCCCGCCACCAGGTGACAGACGAGCAGCAGGAAAAGAACCGGGTTCAGGAACCGTTCGGGGTGGTCGACCAAGCGAAGCAGCGCACGCGACCGGGCGTTGTCGTTCTCCTCGGCCATCGTCAACGCCTTGACCCGGTTCACGCGCGTCAGCGCGGTCTCGGCCATGGCGAAGAACGCCGCTGTGGCCACGAGGATCACCACCGCGAAGATGAGCAACCAGTCGGACCCCGTCATCGGTCGGGCGCCCGGTGGAACTGCTCGAGCAGCTCGCGCTCGCGTTGTTCCATGGCGGTGGCCTCGGCGTCGTCGATGTGGTCCATTCCCATGAGATGCAGGATCCCGTGAACGATAAGCAGCGCCAGCTCGTCGTCATAGGACCCTGCGTGCTCCGGCGCGTTGCGGGCGGCCACCGCCGGGCAGATGACCACGTCGCCCACGAGCAGGGGAAGGTCGGACGGCTCGGCCGGCAGGAACCCCGGACCGGTGCCGCCCGAGTCCGGCGAGCGGCCGCCTTCGGCGGGCTCCTCGTCGATCGGAAAGGCCAGCACGTCGGTGGGACCGTCCTTGCCGGTGAACCGCTGGTTGAGGTCGGTCATCGCCGTCTCGTCGACGAACAGCATCGACAGCTCGGCCTCCCCCCGCACGCCCTCGGCTTCGAGGACCGAGCGGGCCAGGCGGACCCAGCGCAACGTATCGACGGGCTGGTCGCTCTGCTCATCGGCGGCGAAGACTTCAACCCCCATGGTGGGCCGTTCTTGGACGCACGTCAGCCTTGAGACTCGTAGGCGGTGACGATGTCCTGCACGATGCGGTGGCGAACGACATCACGCGCCCCGAGGCTCACGAACTCGAGCCCGTCGATGCCGGTGAGGATCTTGTCGAGACCGAACAGGCCCGACCGCCCACCGGCCAGGTCGACCTGGGTGACGTCTCCGGTGATCACCGCCTTGGTGCCGAACCCGATGCGGGTGAGGAACATCTTCATCTGCTCGGGCGTGGTGTTCTGCGCCTCATCGAGGATGATGAACGCGTTGTTGATCGTGCGACCGCGCATGTACGCCAGGGGTGCGACCTCGATCGTGTTGCGTTCCATCAGGCGCTGCACGCCCTCGGGCTCGAGCATGTCGTACAGCGCGTCGTACAAAGGCCGGAGGTACGGGTCGATCTTGGCCATGAGGTCGCCGGGCAGGAACCCGAGGCGCTCGCCGGCCTCGACCGCCGGGCGAGTGAGAATGATGCGGACGACGTCTTTGGCCTGCAGCGCCTGCACGGCCAGCGCGACGGCCAGGTACGACTTGCCGGTGCCGGCCGGACCGATGCCGAACGTGATCACGTTCTTGGCAATGGCGTCGACGTAACGCTTCTGACCGGCCGACTTGGCCCGCACGCTGCGGCCCCGTGAGGACCGCAGCACCTCGGCGGTCAGCACTTCGCTGGGCTTCTCGTCGGCCTTGACCATGTCGATGGTGCGGCCCACGTTGGTCGTGTCGAGGGCGTGGCCCTGCTCGAGCAGCAGCACCATCTCCTCGAAGAGGCGGCCGACCCGCTCGGCGTCCTCGCCGTCGATGGTGATCTCGTTGCCCCGCACGAAGATGCGGGAGCCGCCGAACGCGGTCTCGACGAGGCGCAGGAGTTCGTCGCGCTGGCCCAGTAGCCCCACCATGAGGTGGTTACCCGGGACGAGGATTTTGACTTGGGTCGACGACACGTGAGGTTCGCCAGAAAGGGTAGACGCTCGCTGGTGCCTAGCCAGGCGGCCAACCCATCTTGCGGCCGCCGATCACGTGGAGGTGGAGGTGCGGGACGCTGTTGTTGGCGTCGTCGCCCACGTTGAAAACCAGCCGGTAGCCACGATCGGCGACGCCTTCGGACACGGCCACCGCCTGCGCGGTGGCGAACATCTCGCTGAGCACGCCGGCGTGCTCGGGCGCCAGCTCGCCGGCGTGGGTGATGTGCTGGCGCGGGATCACCAATACGTGAGTCGGCGCCGTGGGCTGGATGTCGCGGAACGCGTAGGTGTTCTCGGTGGCCGCCACTTCCTCGGACGGGACCTCCCCGGCGAGAACTCGGCAGAACAGGCAATCGGGGACGCTCATCGCGCTCGACGGTAGTAAGCCACCGGGCAGTGAGTGACACCGAGCACAGCGACGACACCCCGATCGAGGCCGCGGTCGTGCACCTGGCCCGCTGGGGGGCGACGGCCAAGGCCGACGCCGCCGCCGACAGCCGCATCCACGAGCGCTGGGCCCAGACCCAAGCCGAGGACGAGGCCACGCTGGCGTCTGCCCTCCTC
>JACDEA010000339.1 GCA_013816725.1 Actinomycetota bacterium | reverse complement strand
TCACCGGGCTGTTCGGCCTCAAGTGCACGTACGGCCGCTTCCCGAAGGGGCCGCACGCCGAGATCGGCTCGCTCACTGCGGTCCTCGGTTGCCTGGCCCGGTCGGTGCGCGACGCGGCCCGCTGGGCCGACGTGGCCAACGGGTTCGATCCCCGCGACCCGTACTCGCTGCCCCGCGTCGAGGGGTGGGAGGCGGGGCTGGGCACCTACCAGTTGCGGGGCCGCAGGGTTGCGGTATCGCCCACGTTGGGTGCCGCGGTCGTGCATCCCGACGTCGAGGCGCAGGTGATCGCCGCGGCCGACTGGTTGATCGGCGCGGCCGGGCTCGAGCGCGTCGACCGCGCGATCGACCTGCCCGACTTCAGCGTGGAGTGGGCGCTGGCCGGGCTGGTCGGCGTGAAGGCTGACCTCGGCGACTTGTATCCGGGCTGCGCCGCGGACCTCACCCAGGAGATCGCCTTCGGGCTCCAGATCGCCGAGTCGATGTTCAGCCTGGAGCAGGCGGCCAAGGGCGAGGCGTGGCGCCGCGGGATGAACGAGACAATGGCCGCCGTCTTCGACGACGTCGACTTCGTCATCGCCTCGACCAACCCCGACGTCGCCTTCAGCGCCGAAGGACCGCTGCCGTTCCAGGTGGGCGACGTCAACGTTGGGCCCGGGAACAACGGTGCGCTCACGATTCCCGCCAACATCGCCGGCAACCCGGCCATCTCGATTCCGATCGGCACCGTCGACGGACTCCCGATCGGCTTGCAAGTGATCGGCCGCCACCACGACGAACCGCTCCTGCTCGATCTCGCGCGAACGGCCGAGCGCGAGCGCCCGTGGCCGCTGGTGGCGCCCGGCGCGCCGCTCTAGGTCTGGGCCAGTCCTTCGTTCATCTTGATGACATTGAACGACGCGCCCTGCGGGTCGGCGAGGACGGCGAAGCGACCCGGCTCGATGTCCATGGGCGGCATGATCTGCGCGCCGCCGAGTTCGGTCACGCGGGCGACGGCGGCGTCGGTGTCGTCGACCGCGAAGTAGACCCCCCAGAACGGCGGGACTTCGGAAGGCATCTCGGCCGGCTTAGCCATGGCGCCGGCGATGGATCGACCGCCGAGTTGCCACTCGGTGTACCCGCCGTTGGTCTTCTCGCCCCACCCGAACACCGCGGCGTAGAACGCCTTGGCCGCGTCGACATCGGTGGTGACCAACTCGCTCCACGAGTAGGTGCCCGGCTCGTTGACGATGCCGGCGCCCTTGTGGGCCTTGGGCTCCCACAGCCCGATGGCCGCGCCCTGCGGATCGGCGAAGACGGCCATGCGCCCGACGTCCATCACGTCGAACGGGTCCATGAACAGCGTGCCGCCGTTGGCGGTGACCTTGGCGGCAACATCGTCGGCGCTGTCGACGTTGACGTAGGTCGCCCAAACCGGCGGCCCCGGATTCTGCTGCGGGCCGATGCCGGCGACGGGCTTGCCGCGCAATTCCGCCAACGCGTACCCGCCGGCTTCGGGCGGTCCCGGTTCGACGCTCCAACCAAAAAGCTCGCCGTAGAACGACGCGGCTCGGGCCGGATCGGGAGTGCCGAGGTCGACCCAGGAGGGCACGCCGTGGTCGTAGGAATCGATGTCCATGGGGACGACGGTAGTCCCGCGGGGTCGCTGTTACACCCCGTCGCCATACTGGCCACATGGACCGGCAACTCACCCTGATACGGGTCGACACCATCAGAGGTCGCGACGACGACTGGCGCCTCGATGAGCACACGAAGGAGCTGGGCAAGCAGGGTCTGTCCCAGGCCCGCCAGGCGCTGGCAGCGGCACGGCGACGCAGTGCCGCCTAGCGTTTCGGTGTGGACATCGTCGCCTGGATCGTCGTCGGGTTCTTCGCCGCGGTCATCGCCGGCGTCGTCACCGGCCGCCCGGCCGAGGGGTGCCTCACGAAGGTCGGGGTGGGGGTCCTCGGCGCCCTCATCGGCGGGGCTCTAGCGCGGGCCGCCGGCCTCAAGGGGCTCGAAGGCTTCGGGCTGCGATCGATCCTGATCGCCGCCCTCGGCTCCAGCGCGTTGCTCTTCACGCTCGGTGCCATCGAGGGACGGGGCGGCGCGCGGTCGGTAGAACGAGGCGGCGACCGCAATAGGCCGGGGCGTCGGTCACTCCCGTAATCTGCGGGCCATGGCCCCTGAGTACGCACCCACCGACGTCGTCATCGTCGAAGCCGTTCGCAGCCCCCTCGGCCGTCGCGGCGGCGGGCTGTCCACCATGCACGCCGCCGATCTGCTGGGCACGGTCCAGCGGGCGGCACTCGATCGGTCGGGCGTCGACCCGGGCGCCGTCGACCAGGTCGTCGGCGGGTGCGTGACCGCGGCGGGCGAACAGTCCTTCAACATCGCCCGCACCGCCTGGCTCACAGCCGGGTTGCCCATGACCGTCGCCGCCACCACGGTCGACAGCCAGTGCGGGTCGAGCCAGCAGGCCACGAACATGGGCGCCGGCCTCATCGCGTCCGGCGCCGTCGACGTCGTCCTCAGCTGCGGCGTCGAGTCGATGAGCCGGGTCCCCCTCGGGGTCAACACCAGCAACGGCCCGGGGCGGGCCATCCCCCGCTCGTATCGCCAGTACTACGAGTTCGTGTCGCAGTTCGAAGGGGCGGAGCGCATCGCCGAGAAGTGGTCGATCAGCAGGGCCGACACCGACGCCTTCGGGCTGGCGTCGCAACAGCGGGCCGCGCAAGCGTGGGCCGAAGGCCGCTTCGATCGCGAGGTGCTGGCCATCGACGCGCCCAACCTCAACGACGAGGGCAAGCCCGACGGCACCACGCATCGGGTCGAGCGGGACGAGGGGCTGCGGGAAACGTCAATGGAGGCGCTGGCCAAACTGAAGCCGGTCGCACGCGAGGACGGTCTGCACACCGCCGGAACCTCGTCGCAGATCTCCGACGGCGCCGCCGCCGTCCTGCTGATGTCGGGCCGCAAGGCGAGTGAGTTGGGCGTCACGCCGCGGGCGCGTATAACGCATCAGTGCCTCGTCGGCGTCGACCCCGTCCTGATGCTCACCGGTCCGATCGACGCGTCACACAAATTGTTCGAGCGCAGCGGCCTGTCGATGGCCGACATCGACACCACCGAGATCAACGAGGCCTTCGCGTCGGTCGTCCTCGCGTGGGAACGCGAGCTCAAGCCCGACATGGACAAGGTCAACCCGAACGGCGGCGCCATCGCCATCGGCCACCCCGTGGGCTGCACCGGCGCCCGCCTCATCACCACCGCCCTCCACGAACTAGAGCGAGTAGACGGCACCCACGCCCTCGTCACCATGTGCTGCGGCGGCGGCCTCGGCACCGGCACCCTCCTCGAGCGCCTCTAACCCCGCCGGCGGCACCGCGCGGCGATGACCCATATCGAAGGGGTGTGATGACCCCC
>JACDEA010000338.1 GCA_013816725.1 Actinomycetota bacterium | reverse complement strand
GGAATGCTTGCTCGACGTCGTGGCCAGGCCCAGCGCACGGGCGGTCGAGTCAAGCGACAGCGTGAAGCCCGCCGGCGACGTTTCGAGTCCGCGGGCCAGGCGCCGCAGGAGCCACGTGGTGGACGGCCCCAGGACGCTCAACCAGTACGTCTCGACGTAATGCGAGCGCGGATCGTGGCCGAGCACGTCGATGACGGGGTCGGGCCAGGGACGGATGTCGAGCGTGCCAGCGATCTCTGTGGCGGTCATTTGTGCCAACCTCCGGGAGGAGCGAAGCGTAAGGGAAGCGCTTTCATGTACTTTCATGCCTTCTGACGCAAGAAGCAAGGCCAAAATGGTCAAGGGCGAAACGGTCGAGAACGAAGCGGTCGAGAACGAGGCCGTGCGCCGGTGGATCGCCGCGGCGGCGCGTGTCGTTGTGCTGACCGGCGCGGGGATCTCCACCGACTCGGGCATCGCCGACTTCCGCGGGCCGCAGGGCCTGTGGACCAAGAACCCCGAGGCCGAGAAGCGGGCCGACATCCGCTACTACCTCAGCGACCCCGAAATCCGGAAGGCCGCCTGGTTGGCCCGCCTCGAGTCACCGGTGTTCGCCGCTGAGCCCAACCCCGGCCATCTGGCTCTCGTCGGCCTCGAGCGCCGGGGCAACCTGCTGGCCATCGTCACCCAGAACGTCGACGGACTGCACCAGAAGGCGGGCTCGGACCCGGCCAAGGTGCTCGAGGTCCACGGCACTGCCCACTGGGTCAAGTGCTGGTCGTGCGGCGAAACGGCGCCCATGGAGCGGGCGCTGGACCGCGTCCGCGCCGGCGAGGAGGACCCGCCGTGCCGCACCTGCGGCGGGATCTTGAAGTCGGCGACGATCAGCTTCGGGCAGTCGCTGGACCCCGACGTCATCGACGCCGCGCAGCGCGCCGCCGTTGCCTGCGACCTGTTGTTGGCCGTCGGCTCGACGCTCGCCGTCTACCCGGCGGCTGGGCTCGTGCCGCTGGCCGCGCAGACGCGAGCGCGGGTCGTCATCGTGAACAACCAGCCCACCGACTTCGACGAGCTGGCCGACGCCGTGATCCGCCGGCCCATCAGCGAGGTCCTTCCGCAGCTGGTCGCCAGCGACCCCGGTGCATGACTTCGCGCAGCGGTCGTCGACCCAAGCGCAGCGACGCCGACGGTCGATCGGCGGCGACGTCGGCGTAACCGATGGCGACGGCGCCGATCGGTTTGTAGGCGGCCGGCACGGCGAAGGCGTCCCGGAACGCGTCCACCCGTTCCGGCACGATTCCGAAGAACAACCCACCCAGCCCGGCGTCGACCGCCGTCAGCAGCATCAGTAGCGCGGCGAACCCGGTGTCGATGTCCCAATAGGGCGCCGGCCACCGGGCCTCGTCGCGGTCGGTCCATCCCTTGTCGGGCCGGGCGTAGCGGTCGAGGTAGGCGTCCTTGTGCGACAGGCAGACCACGACGAGCGGCGCGTTGTACACGTGGGTGTGATGCGGCGTGCCGTGGGCGATGGCGGCCCACAACCGGGCGGTCTCCTCGGCGCCCTCGAGGACGAGAAACGCCCACCCCTGGCTGAACCCGGCCGACGGGGCCCGGACGGCGTTGTCGAGGATGCGGTCGACGTCGGCTGCGGCCAGCGGTCGGTCGTGGAAGGCGCGTACCATGCGCCGTCGACGAACCACGTCTTGGAACTCCATGTCGCCGAACGTAGGGGGGATTCAATGTTCAAATCGATCGTCGTGGGCACCGACGGCTCCCAGCCCGCCAACGAAGCGGTGCAGCGCGCCGCCGACCTGGCCAAGCTGTGCGGCGCCAGCCTGCACATCGTCACCGCGTACAAGCCCATCTCCGAGCTGGTGTTCAACCCCGAGGCGCTGCCGATCGACATCGGCTCGATGGTCGACCCACAGCGCGACGCCACCGACATCTGCGAGGCGGTGGGCAACAAGATCAGCACCGAGGGTGTATCGGTGCACACCCACGCCTGCCCGGGCAACGCGGCCGACGCGCTCGTCGAGGTGGCCGAGCGGGAGAAGGCGGACCTCATCGTGGTCGGCAACCGCGGCATGAAGGGCAAGCGCCGGGTGCTCGGCAGCGTCCCCAACTCGGTGAGTCACCACGCGCCGTGCACGGTGATGATCGTCAGCACGTCCTAGGGGGAATACCCGACCGGCAAGGTAAGGTTTCATCTACCATGCCGACTTCCCGCGAGCTCCTCGCTGCCGTCAAGGCGCAGATAACCGAGATTGCCGGCGCCGACGCGCAGGAGCGCCTGGACGGCTCCACCGTGCTCGACGTCCGCGAGCCCGACGAGTACGAGCAGGGCGCCATTCCCGGGGCCGTCCACATCCCGCGCGGCCATCTCGAGGGCCAGGTCGAGGGCAAGTTGGCCGACAAGGACGCGCCGGTGATCGTCCACTGCGCCAGCGGGTTCCGGTCGGCCTTCGCGGCCAAGACGCTGCAGGACCTCGGCTACACCAACGTCGTCAACCTGGCCGGCGGCTTCAACAAGTGGAAGGACGAAGGCCGCCCGTGGCGGGTGCCGCAGGCCCTAACCGCCGAGCAGCGCAACCGGTACCAGCGCCACCTGCTGTTGCCTGACGTCGACGTCGCCGGCCAGCTCAAGCTGCTCGACTCGAAGGTGCTGATGCTGGGCGCCGGCGGGCTGGGTTCGCCGGCCGCGCTTTACCTGGCCGCCGCCGGGGTCGGCACCATCGGCATCATCGACATGGACGTTGTCGACGACTCGAACCTCCAGCGCCAGATCCTCCACAACATGGAGCGCATCGGCGAGCGCAAGGTCGACTCGGCCAAGAAGACGCTCACCGCGCTCAACCCCGACGTCGACGTCGTCACCTACGACGTGCGCCTCGGCGCCGACAACGTGCTCGACATCATCGACGGGTACGACGTCATCGTCGACGGCACCGACAACTTCCCGACGCGCTACCTCGTCAACGACGCATCGCTCCTCAAGCGGATACCCGTGGTGCACGGCTCGATCTTCCGATTCGAGGGCCAGGCATCGGTCTTCAAGCCGTATGAGGGCCCGTGCTACCGCTGCTTCCTGCCCGAGCCGCCCCCGGCGGAGCACGCGCCCAGTTGTGCGGAGGCCGGTGTCCTCGGTGTGCTGCCCGGGATCATCGGATCGATCCAGGCCATGGAGGCGATCAAGCTGTTGCTCGGCCTGGGCGAGCCGCTCATCGGCCGGTTGCTGGCGTATGACGCACTGGAGGAGGAGTTCCGCGTCTTCAAAGTGCGCCGCGATCCGCAGTGCCCGGCCTGCGGCGAGAACGCCGGCGAGATCGTCATCGCCGAGTACGACGAGCTCTGCATGCCGCACCCGAAGCAGGCCCCTCCCGACTTTTGAGCGCTTATCGCCCTGGGAGGGCGTTGAGCGCTCAAAAGT
>JACDEA010000337.1 GCA_013816725.1 Actinomycetota bacterium | reverse complement strand
CCGAGATGGGAGGCAAGAACGCGCTGGTGATCGACGCCGACGCCGATCTCGACCAGGCCATCCCCGCCGCCGTCCACTCGGCGTTCACCTACGCCGGGCAGAAATGCTCGGCCGCGTCGCGGCTCGTCGTGCTCGACGCGGTCTACGACGAGGTGGTCCACCGGCTCGCTGGCGCGGCGTCAATGATCAAGGTCGGCCACCCGCGTGACATGGGTACGGTCGTCGGTCCGGTCATCGACGACGACGCCCACCGCCGGGTGGCGTCGTACATCGACCGCGCCCCGGTGGAAGGTCGGGTGGTCCTGCAACGACACGACGTCCCGGACGTGGGCTACTTCTGCGCACCAACGATCGTGGCCGACGTCGCGCTCGATTTGTCACTGGCGCGCGACGAGATCTTCGGTCCCGTGCTCACGGTGTTTCGGGCGCAGGACTTCGACGACGCGCTGCGGATTGCCAACACCACGCCCTACGCGCTCACCGCCGGCGTGTTCTCGCGATCGCCGGCGCACATCGCGCGCGCGGCGCGGGAACTGCGCGCCGGCAACGTCTATGTGAACCGGGCCATCACCGGCGCGGTGGTCGGCCGGCAGCCCTTTGGCGGCTTCGGGCTGTCGGGAGTGGGCTCGAAAGCGGGCGGGCCCGACTACCTGTTGCAGTTCGTCGACCCGAAAGTGGTCACCGAGAACACCCTCAGGCAGGGATTCGCGCCGCAATAGCGCCGACGGTCATCAGCTCGACACCCTGCGTGACGGCACCCAGCACGACGGAGTCGAGGGCGGCGAGCCGGCGTTCGTCGATGCCGGTGATCTCGGGGTGGCAGATCGTCAAGAAGAGTCGGTCCCGACCGATGCCCTCGTGTAACGCACCGAGCCAATCGTTCATGACCCGGGCGGGATCGGCGGGCTGGTCGCGCAGATACCAGTAGCTGTCGACTCCCGGCCAGACGAAGGGAACCTGTGCGAGGCCGTTCCCCAAGCGGCTCGTGTGCATTCCGTCGCCCAGGCTGGCGTCGAATTCGTAGCCCATCTCCGCCAGAGTCTCGGCGGTGACGTCCGAACGCGCGCCGCCGGGCGCGCGGAAGCCGCGCGGCGCAACGCCTGTGGCGTCGGCGATGGCGTGGGTCGCCCGCGCTGCGAGTGCCCGTTCGGTCGCCGGGTCGAGTTCGGCCCACTGCTCGTGGGCCCAGCCGTGCATGCCGATCTCGTGGCCCGCATCGTGGAGCGCCTGCACCGCCTTCGGGTCTTCCGCGGCGCGCTGACCGGTCACGAAGAACGTGCTCGTGACACCGTGGCGCTCGACAACGTCGCGCAGCGCGGCCATCTGGGCAGGCGTCCCCAGATGGTCGAACGTGATCGCCGCCAGCGCCATCTTCCGAGCCTACGTGTGGCGACGTGGGAGGCTCGGGGGATGCCCGTCCAACACGGAATCGTCGGTCCCGTTCCCGAAGGAGTCGATCCCGAGGAGTACGACAAGCTGCGGCGCCGGGTCCTGTGGTCGATGCCGTCCGGCCTCTACGTGGTCGGCAGCCGAGCCGGCGAGCGTCGCAATCTGATGACGCTCAATTGGGCGACCCAGGTCAGCTTCGAGCCGAAGTATGTGGCCATCTCGGTGGAGAACATCGCGTTCACCCACACCCTGATCAGCGAAGGCCGGGTGTTCACGCTCAACGTGATCTCGCGCGAGGACCGGGCCATCGTCCGCAAGTTCACCAAGCCGGTCGAGGTCGACGAGGCGGCCCACACGATGAACGGCTTTGCGTTCCATGACGGCCGCACCGGTGCGCCTGTGCTCGACCAGGCCATCAGCTATGTCGAGTGCGAGGTCCGCAATCCGGTCGACGTCGGCACGAGCACGCTGTTCATCGCCGAGATCGTCAACGCCGGGTTCCAGCAAGCCGAGGACACCGAGGTCCTGCGCATGGAGGACACCCGCATGAACTACGGCGGTTAGACCTCGCCGGCTCCGCCACCGCCGAAGGGTCGTGCCGCAGGCGGGTGCATGGTGGCGCGCTGCCCTCGAAGGAGAAGAGCGGCGGTGGTCGAGACTAAGTACGGTTCGCGGCCGTGCGCTTCGGTGTCCATCTCCCGCAGTACGGCCGGGGGGCCGGCGCCGACGCCATCACGCGGGTGGCCCGTCACGCCGAGGACCTCGGGTTCGCCGACGTGTGGGTGAGCGACCACTTGGCCGTGCCGTCGGACGCGCCCTACCCGCCGGCGTTCCTGTTCGAACCCATGATCACGCTGACCTGGGCGGCGGCGGCGACGCAGCGCGTGGGCCTGGGCACCAGCGTGCTCGTGTTGCCGTACCGCCATCCGTTGCACCTGGCCAAAGAGCTGGCGTCGCTCGATCGTTTGAGCGGCGGCCGCCTCATCGTCGGCGCCGCCGCCGGATGGCTGGAGAAGGAGTTCGAGGCGCTGAACGTGCCGTTCGCCGAGCGCGGCCTGCGCACCGACGAGTCGATCGAAGCCATGCGGGCGTGCTGGGGCGACCAGCCCGTCAACTACGCGGGCCGCACGGTGCGCCTCGACGACATGAAGGTGCTCCCCACCCCCGAGCGCCGCATCCCGATATGGGTCGGCGGCGCGTCCCCTCCCGCGCTGCGACGCGCCGTCCGCCTTGGTGATGGGTGGCACGGCACGTTCATGAAGCCCGAAGACACCGCGCCAGTTCTGGCCGCGTTGCGGGCCGACCGGCCCGAGGACGACTTCACGCTGTCGATGCGCGTCGTGTGGGACGGGTTGGCCGGCGACGTCGATGAGCAGCGCCGCGACCTCGACGCCTTCACCGCCGCCGGGTTGCAACACGTGATGGCCTCGCCGGTACAGGCCGACATCGACGGTTGGTTACGGTCCCTCGACGCGCTGTGGGAGCGGTTCGCCCCGTACGCCGAGTAGCCGCCCTAGCTGCGCGTCTTCGGCGCCCACTCGTCGGCCAACGCCGCGGCAACGGCACCGAGCATCAGGACCATGAGGGCCCCGCCGAGGCCATACAGCTCGAGCCCGGCGAAGCCGCCGGCAACGGTGAGGAACGGCCCGAGGCGCACCGTGCGGCGCTCCATCGGCCGTTGCAGCACGAGTTGTTCAAAGGTCTGGAATGCGATGAACACCAGCGCAACGACGACCGCCTTGGTCGTCGAGCTGACGGCGGCCATCACTACGATCGGCAGGGCACCGACGAACGTGCCGATCAGCGGCACGAGGTCCCACAGCGCCACCCATATGGCGAGTGGCGCGGGGCCGGGGACGCCGGCAGTGCGGGCCGCGATGTAGGCCAGCGTGCCGGCCAGCGCGGCGATAGCGACAGACCAGCGGGCGTAACCGAACCCGCGCTGGTACGCGGCAACCGCCAGCTTCCGCAATCTTCGTCGACGCTGCTCGTCCCGGACCTGGTCGGCGGCGGCCTCGGCCATACGC
>JACDEA010000008.1 GCA_013816725.1 Actinomycetota bacterium | reverse complement strand
GCCTCGGCACCGTCTTCGTCGGGGGCCGACGGGGGCGCGACCTCGGGATAGCTGTTGACGTTGGCCTTGGCCGCGGCCACGTTCTCCACCGCCCGCAGCCGAGCCTCCAACGCCTCGACGGTGGCGGCAACCGATTCGACGGCCGCCAGCCGGTCAGCAGCGCCGGCCAGGTCGCGCTGCTCGCGATCGAGCTGCTCGACGTCACCGGTGAGGCTGTCGACCGACGCGCGGGCCGCCTTGCCCTCCTGCACGATGAGGTCGTATTCCTGGCGCACCTCGTCGAGGCGCCGGAAGCGCTCGACGGCGGCGACGGCGGCCCCCTCGGCCTTGGCCAGCGCGGCAGCCTCGTTGGCCGCGTCCATTGCTTTGGCCCCAGCCGACGCGACGAGATCGTCGACGGCGACGCGCAGGAGCTCGGGATCGGGGAGCAGCTCGCGCAGCTTCTCGTACTGGGCGATCGTGTCCTTGGCGTCCTTGCGGGCCATGTCCCGGGCGGTGTCGAGCGGTGTGATGCCGAGCAGCTGGAGGACGAGCTTCTTGCGGCCGCCCGGCGTTTGCTCGGAGAAGGCGTCGATCTGTTTCTGCTCGGCGAACACCGACGCCCGGAACGGCCCGTCGTCCATCCCGAGAACCGAGTGCACGTATCTGGCGGTATCGCGCGCACCTTCGGCGACCTGGAGGCCATCGGCGTGGGCCTGCGCGTCGGTCTTGAGGTTCTTGCCGCCGCCCTTGATCGACCGGCGCACGACATACAGATGGCCCTCGTGCTCGAACTCGCACTCGGCGATGCACTCATCGAGCACGCCGGAGGTGCGGATTTCGGCGTTGTCGGTGCGAGCCTTGCCATAGAGCGCGAACCTGATCGACTCGAGCAGGACCGATTTGCCGCTGCCGTTGGGACCGAAGATGCCCACCAGGCCGGGCGGAATCTCGAGGTTCAGCTCGTCCTCGTAGACGCGGTAGTTGCGCAGGTAGAGACGGGTGATGCGCATCGCTATCCCGCCGCTTCGACGGCTTTGGCCAGGTACTCGTCGCCCAGGGCGCGCATACGGTCGCGCTTGAAGTCGACCAGGTCCTGCTTGCCCACGTAGTCGGCCCACAGCGAGCCGATGGCCGGTAGGTCGATGGTGTCGACACCGCCGCTGATCTTGGCGTAGTCGACCCGCAGCTCGACCTGCAGGACGTGGGCCGACGCCTCGCGCACCGCCTCTTGCGCGACGAGGCGGTACACCTCCGGCGCAACGCCTTCGACGTAGAGGCGCACGACCGCGCCGGGCGGCGCGGCGGCGATGCGCTCGATCATCTGGCGCTGTACCTCGTCGGTGCCGAGCCCGAGGGCCTTGAGCGGCTCGGCGGTGATCATCGGGCGTTGATTGGCGATGGGGAAGTGTTCGATCGCGCCGCTGTCGGTGTCGAGCACGACGATCCCCTTGGCGTCGAGTTCGTCGGCGAAGGAGAACGTGTCGGTGGCGCCGGCGTACCAGATGCGGTCGAGCACGGGGGTGAACGAGTGGTAGTGGCCGAGCAGCACGAAGTCGGACCGCAGAAGGCCGGCGTCGACCTCGATCTCGTTGATGTCGCTGTGCTTGGGCTCCACCTGGGGCAGGCGCGGGTGGGTGAGGAGCAGGTTGGCCTTGTCGCCGCTGCGGCCGCGGTCGGCGGCGGCCAGCGCCTCGAGCGTGGCGTCGACGGTGAGCATCTGGGGCACGGCGTGGACAACCAGGCCCGAGAACTCGAAACGCTCATAGGCCATGCGGCAGGCGAAGTTGACGTCGGGAAAGGCGTCGGCCAGCGACGAGTAGGGACTGCCGGTGCCGGGCAGCCGCGGCGTGTCGTGGTTGCCGCTGATGACGACGGCGGGCACGCCGTGATCGCGGATCTTGGCCAGGGCGCGCTGCGCTACTCGGTAGGACCGGTAGGTGGGACGGGGGTGGTCGAACACGTCGCCCAACCAGACAACGAGGTCGGGCCGCTGGGCCAGCGCCAGATCGACGGCGGCCTCGAATGAAAGTTCGAAGTCGCGCTCGCGTTGGTTGACGCCGTCGGGCGTGGTGCGCGGGTAATAGGCGCGGCCGAGGTGGGCGTCGCCGAGGGCGGCTACTCGCACAGCTAGTCGACCAGCGCCGAGATGTTGGGCGCGGCAACCGGCCGCGGCTCGGGTGGGGCTGGGGTAGCGGCCAACAGGTCGGCGTAGAGATACACGCGCGCCGGCACCGCGAACGGCGCGGCCAGGTTGACCACGAGGCACTCGCCCGGCATCAGCGTCTGGATCTCGGGGCCCAGCGCGCTGATGTCCTGCTTGGCCGAGGCGCGCAGGATGTTGCGGTCCTTCTCGTCGGCCAGCCCGAGCACGAAGAACGTGTTGAACTGGCTCAGCAGCTCGTCGTCGAGCAGCTTGGGCTGTTGGGTGACGGCGCACAGGCCGACCTTGAACTTGCGCCCTTCGCGGGCGATGCGCGGGAACACGTTGGACTCGCGATCGGCGCCGGCGGCCAGCACCCGCTGTGCCTCTTCGAGGGCGACGGATACCACCGGCAGCGACTCGTGCAACTCGGGGTCGTCGAGGTAGGCGGCTTGCCAGTGGTCCATCACCCGGCGGGCCAGGAACGATCCCACCAGCACCTCCTCGGTGGAGCCGAGCCCGCTGACGTCGACCAGCACGACGCGCCCCTCGACCAGGTCGCGCACGATGGCGGCGCCGACCGACACGCCGGGGTCGATCGAGATGCAGGGCAGTTCGACGATGCGCCGGGCCCGACGCTGCACGACTTGGAGCGTGTTGAGCGCGATGCGACCATTGATCTCGACGTCGCGAAAGCCGGGGAGATCGTCGACCTGGCTGAACGGCAGTAGCCACGACAGGCCGTCGTGGCCCTCGCGTGAGTAATGGCGCTCCAACTCAAACAGCGCTTCGTCTTGCGGGCGGCTCCACGCGTGGGCGGTGCGGAGGTCGTCGACGGTGAGTTCGCCGAGGCTGAGGCGCAGCGTGTTGGTGTTGGGAAGCGGGCGGGCCGCGTAGGTGCGCAGCCGGCTGGCCGACCACGGGTGGCGGGCGAGGGCCTTGCGATACTCGCCGTGCGGGTCGACGACGAGGAGGGCATAGCGGCCCTTGGCCACCATCACGCCGGCCGAGAGCACCATCATCAGGTTGGACTTGCCCATGCCGGTGGTGGCGAAGATGCCGATGTGGGTGGCCATCGTGTCGCCGGGGATGCCGACTTCGAAATCGACGGTGGTCTCGCCGCTGCGCAGGTGCCCGATGGGCAGGTCGCCCATGCGGCCGCGGAGGAAGTCGAAGTCGGCCGGCTCGGGGGCGACGACACGAGAGAACTGCGTGGGCAGGGATTTGGGCTTGCGGAAGTGCAGCCCGTCGGGCGTGAGGTAGCCGAGGCAGCGACACGATGCGACGCGGTAGGTGCGCTTGGCCTGTTCGTGCAACGGGTGGGCGCCGGCTTCGCCGCGGACGTCGTCGGCCAGCAGCGTGCCGGCGACCCGCTCGGCCCAGCCCGGCTCGCGGTGTTCGGTGCCGTACGTGACGTCGACGATGCGGAACAGGTAGCGCCGGCCGGTGGCGTCGTCGACGGCGACGAGCAACTCGCCGAGGAACAGGTCCTCGTCGGGCGCGGCGCGGAACGTGCCCTCGAGGACGTTCTTGCCGAACAGCCGGCCGCGGTTATGCGTGGTCATCTACGCGCGCTCCATCAACCGGTGGCGGTCGCTGAACGCCCGGCGCCGCACGTCCTCGGTGACGCCCAGCGCGGCCAGCGCGTCGTCGAGGTCGCCGGCTGCTTCGGCCCGCAGCCAACCAGGACAGGCGGCGAGCCGGTCGGCGACGGTGAGCGGGTAGGGGTAGCCCGGGAAAGCGGCGTCGTCGCACAGGGCGCTGATGGCGCCGAGGACGGGCTCGGGCTCGACGTTGCCGGGCAGGTCGATGCGGAACGAGAACGGCGCGTCGGGATCGAGGCAGGCGGCGACGACCTGGATGTCGATGGCCAGGTCGGGCCGGGTGCGGGCGATTGGCGCCCACCACGTCGCCCGCGCACCGAACAGCTCATGCGCTTCGCGCTCCAGATGGCCGAGGAGGGGAGCGCCGCCGCGCGACAGCGACGAATGCTTGGTGACGCTCGCCAAGGTGACGCCGGCGGCCGCCGCCCGGTCGAGCAGCCCGGCCAGAAACGTGGACGGGATGCGCCAGTCGGGCTGAAGGTCGCCGTCGATGAGGATGAGCGCGCCGCGCTCGGCCTCGGCCAGGCAGCGCTCGACCGCATCCCATTCGCCCTTATCTCGCAACAGGTTGATGACCGAGCCATCAGTGAGGAGTTCGGCGACGAGCTCACCGTCGTCCTCGAGGACGCAGCCGCCGTCGCGGTAGCGCACCCGGGCGGCCCGGGTGACCACCACCTGGAGACAGCGGGCGTCGGCGATCAGGGCCTGGCCGCCGTCGACCGCCCACACATCGGCCGGCGCCTGCGTGCGCCGCAGCGGGCGAAGGTGCACGACAGCCTCGAAGAGGAGGTCGGACCCGGTCGGGTCGGCCAGCGCGTCACCCCCGCCGTTGAGGACCCGAGCCAGCTTCTCTGCCACTTCCTGCACCCCCATAGGTTCGCAGAGGGGTGTAACAAGTTACAAGGTTGTAGTTTTCCCCACCCTGTGGACGACTCACCAGGCGAATGACCTATATCGAATGGGTGTGTACACGCCCATTCGATATAGGTCATCGGCGACTAGCGCCGCTTCGAGACCATCACTCCGCCCGCAGGGCCGCCGCCGGCCGCACCCGGGCCGTCACCCATCCCGGCCCCGCTGCTATCAGGTTGGCGCCGAGAAGGGCGATCGCCATAGCGATGACGATCAGCCCGGCCGGTAGCTGCGCGGACGAGCCGGTTCCGGTCCCCGCCGCCACCAGCGACCAGCCCCAGCGGCCGGCTGCGACGCCGAGCGGCACGCCGAGGACCAACGCGAGGCCGGTGATCGTGGTGGCCTGCCAGGCAACCAGCGCGCCGACCTGGCGCCGGACGAAGCCGAGCGTCTTGAGTACGGCCATGTCCCGGCGTCGCCGCCGCAACGCGGTCAGCAGCGAGTGGGCCAAGGCCGCTCCGCCGATGAACACGACGAGGCCGGCAAGGGCTCGCGGCATCCATGCGATCCGGCGGAGGTTGTCGATGTCCTGCGGTGTATTGGCGGTGTCGACGAGGTCGCCGAAGTCGCGGCGCAATTCCGCGAGGGAGGCGGCCTTGTTGCCGGGCCGGAAGCGGACGCCATAGAGCTTCGCCGGATCCAGAGACCCAAACAGCACGCGCGCCGTAGCGCCGGTGATTACTGCGCCGCGGCTGAGGCTGGAACCGAACGACTCGTTGGCAGCAGGGAAGACGATGCGCCCTGAGATCAGCATCTTCCGGCGGACGCGACCGGCCGCCACCGCCACCGCACCCCCAACCTTCTGGTGCAACGCCCGCAGCGTCGCGCTGGCCAATGCGACCTCATCGGTGCCCGTGGGCGCCCGTCCTTCCAGAACGGTCGGCGCCAGGCTCCCTTTCACGTCTTCGAGCGCCACCGCGGCCACGCTCTTGCCCGCCACCTCGATCGGTCCCACCGAGGACAAGCCGGCGGCGGCGGCCACGTCATCCCTAGAGGCCAGCCGGGAAGCGAGGGCGGCGGCGTCACCCTGACTGTTCGGGTTGCCGACGAGGACATCCCAATTCCAGCCCTGTTCGTGCCGGTCGTTCACAAGGTGGCCCAGGCTGGCGGCGAACGTGAGAGCGGCCGTCACCGTGGCCACCGCAGCGGCCGTCGCCACCATGGCGCCTCTCATCGGCACCGCGGCCGGCCCGCTACGCCGCTCGAGCGACATCCGAATGCCAACGGTGGCAGGGACGGGCAGACCCAATCGACTGAGGGTGGCGACGGCTCGGGGCGGGCTCGCCGGCCCGCCGGTCCTCCGCCGGTGCGGCCAGGCTGCTGCGAGCGCCGACCCGCCGATGACCAGGACCAACGTGACGAGGGCACCGGCGATCAGGACGAGGGTGTCGAACGCGGGTCCGGGATTGATCTCCGCCCGACGGGCTAATCCCACCGGGAACACGGGCGAGAGCGCGATTGCCACCGCGACCGTTACGACAGACCCCGCTGCTGCCACGACCGCGTTGCGACAGACGGCGGCGCCCACCAGTTGGCTCTTGGTCATGCCCAAGCCGATAAGGACCGAACGGTCCGCGGCGTCGAGTGCTTCGCGGCGCGCCAGTACCTGGCCAAGGATCACGAGGGCGGTGATCATCGCGACGCCGGCGAAGCCGGCCAACGCGAGTGCTTGGAGGTGGATGCTGCGCTGGGCGGCGGCGGCGGCGACGACAGCGTCCGACCCTTCGGAGGCGATGACCCCGTCGGGGCCGAGTAGTGGGCGGGCGACGGCGGCGAACGCTTTGAGGTCGGCCGGCCCGCGGTGGAGGCGGACGTTACGGCTCGGAGCGGGATCGAAGAACTGCAACACGCGGGCCGAGCTGACCCCGAGGCTGTCGGCGTAGGCCGACACGAACGCCGGCGTGAACCAAGCGAGCTCATCGAATCGCGATTGCTGGCGCACATCGGTCGGCACTCGACCGATTCCCACGATGCGGAGGTCGAACGCTCGCCCGGCCGGGGCGCCGGCGTCAGCAAAGCTCCCGGTAGCTGCGATCTCGATGTTCTGATCGAGCGAGAACCCATACATGCGGAAGACGCTGCCGAGCCGCAGGTGCCGGTTGGCGGCGAGCTTCTCGTTGATGACAATGTCGAACGGAGCGGCGGGAGCGGCTAGGTGGCCCGCTACGAGCAGGATCCTGTCCATGGTCCGGAAGGCGTGCTCGTCGCCGGCGGCGAAGGGTGTCAGTCGGGGGTCGGCGCCGTCAGGCGAGGCGCTGAGCGAGACGTACGTTGCCGATTCGGCATCGGCCACCTGCGGTAGGCGGAGAACGGCCTGAAGCGCCGGTTCGGCACCTCCCACATACATGTCGGTGGGTCGGTGGAACGCCAAGAAGCGGCGAACCGAGCTATCCGTACGGCGAGCCCCGGCAACGGCGGCGGTGACCATGCCGGCGGACAGACCGACGAGGATCGCCAGCACCGCCGCGCCCGCGAGACGACCGCGCAAGCCGATTCTGGTCCGTAGCCATACCGGGCGCCACCAGGCCAGCCCCATCACCTTTCGCTGCCTTTGGGTTGGATGGGAATGCGACCGGAGATCGTCGTGCCTTCGCTCTTGCCCGAAACGACAGTGAGATCGCCGCCGATCGCGCCGACGCGATCGCGCATGTTGATGAACCCGGCACCCAGTCCCCGCTCGGCGGCGTCGAAGCCCGCGCCGTTGTCGGACACCGAGAAGAGCAGCCCGGCCTCCTCCTCGCGCAGGCACACCGTGGCGGACGCGTTCTCGCCGGCGTGTTTCCCTGCGTTCTGGAGGGCCTCGAGGCAGCAGAAATACACCGCCGCCTCGATCTCCTCGGCGTGGCGGCCGATGCCATCGGCGGCGACGGTCGTTGGCAGCGCGGCGCGGCTCGCGGCGGATGTCAGCGCGGCACTGAGGCCGCGCTCCATCAGCAGCGGCGGATAGATCCCGTGCGCCAGCCGGCGGAGTTCGTCAACCGCCTCGTGCACGTCGGAGGTCAGCTCTTCGAGCATGGCGGAGAGGGCGGCCACGTCACGCTCGACCAGTCGCTTGGCCAGTCCGAGCTTCATCGAGATGGCGACGAGATGCTGTTGGGCGCCGTCGTGGAGATCGCGCTCGATCCGCCGCCGCTCACCGTCGGCGGTGGCCACGATCCGCGATCGCGATGCCTGAAGCTCCGCGGCCTGACGCCGCAATTCGTCGAGGCTCGCCTGCAATGCGGAGTCGAGCCGCACATTGTGGAGCACCAATCCCACCTGTCGGGTGAGGTCGACCAGCAACGTCTCGTCGTCCGGACCAAAGTCCTCTTCACCCGGAGCCCGGTCGACGAGGATGAGGCCGAACAACTCGCCGGCGTGGGTGATCGAGGCGACTCGTAGCGGGCCGTCGTCGCGACCGTCCAGGACCGCTGCCAGCCACACGCGCGCCCACGCGGCGCCGGAAATTCCGGCACGGCTCAGCGCCGACTCCTCGGCGGCGGCGAGTTCGACCCGGGCGACCGGACGGTCGGGGCGCGACGCCGCCCGCTCGAGCACCCCGCCGCCGTTCCGCCACACCTCGGCCGAGCGCAACTGAAGCGTTCCGCGCAGCGAATCAGCGAGTTGGATCAGCAGCTCGTCGAGCGGGATCGCTCTCGAGAGGTGGGTGCCGAAGCTGCGCACCATGTCCTCGTGCCCCTCCAGCACCCCGTACAGGAAACGGGATGACGCGCGCTGGAATCGTCGGCGGGCAGGGTTGTATGCCAGCGCGGCGAGCGCCGCGCCGGCCATGGAGAGCAGGAGGATCGTGCGTTCATTCGCGGTCGGTGGTCGGCCCAGGCCGACGACCACGAGCACGTACGTGGCCAGCACGACGCACGCCAGGCCCGCGCCGGCTGCGGTGTGCGCGAGCAGCTCGTCTATGGCGCCAACCCGCCGACGTGACGCGCCGAGCGCGATGCCGACCGGGACGGCCAGGCTGGCGGCCAGCAGCACCGGACCGAGCGGCCGCGGCCAGCCAGCGAGGATTCGGGTGACGATCGCACTGAGGGCAATCACGCTGGCCACCGCCAGGCCCCAGCACACCCACTGAAGCTGTCGGCGGGCGATGCCGGTAGTGACGGAGTAGCGGGCCTGCGCGAGTGGGAACGCCACCGCGGCGCCGACGGTTGCCAGCGCGATGGCGGTCGGCCCGGATCCGCCGCCGGTCGCGGCGACGATGGCGGCGGCCGCGCCGCAGACGACGTAGCCGGCGATGACGACGCCCGAATGTGCTCGTCGGCGATACCGTCCGTCGGGCAGGAGCAACACGAGTTGCACGAGGACGGCGGGCAAAAGAACGCGCAGGGGTTCGACGAATGCCGCCGCCGCAGCCACGCACGCGCCGGCAACGAGGGCGACGCCCATCCGAACCGACGACTGCCGCATCGTGACGACTGCCGCAATCAACCACGCGACGACGACACCACCGGTGGTGACTGTCACGCCGGCGACCGGCCTCGCGATCGCAACCAGGGCACGATCATGGTTCGATCCGACCGTCGCGCATGTGCACGATCCGGTCACCTGCTTTGGCGACGGCATCGTCGTGGGTGACGAGCAGGAGCGCTTGACCGTCGCGGTGAAGCCGGCGGAAGAGCTCGAGGATCTCGGCGCCGCCGTCAGAGTCGAGCGCGCCGGTGGGTTCGTCGGCCAGCAAGAGCGTCGGCTGGTTGGCGAGGGCGCGGGCGATGGCGAGACGCTGGCGCTGACCGCCGGAGAGTGTCGCCGGCGCCGCGTTGAACTTGTCTCCGAGCCCGAGGAGGTCGAGCAGGTCGCGGGCTCGGCTCTCGGCCTGACGGCGGGGGAGGCCGGCGACCAGTGCCGGCAGGGAAACGTTTTCAGCCGCCGTCATGCCCTCGAGGAGGTTGAAGAACTGGAACACCATGCCGATGTGCTGGCGTCGCATTCGCGCCAGGTCATCCTCGGATCTACCTGCCATGCTCACTCCGCCGATCGACACCTCGCCCTCGGTCGGACTGTCGAGGCCTGCGATGAGATTGAGCAATGTCGACTTGCCGCAGCCGGATGGCCCCATGATCGCAACGAACTCGCCGCTGCCGACCGTCATGTCGACCCCGCGGAGCGCCCGAATCGGGACTCCCTCGCTGGCGAAGTCTTTGCGAAGACCGTGTACCTCGGCGATTACCGCCAACGTTGATTCACTGCTTCGCCCGTCACGAGTCAAATGTGGCGTATTCGGGCTACGCCGGCAATGGTGCGGGCACCCACCCCCGTCGGTGGGGACACCCCCGTGAGCCACGTGGTGCCAGCACGCGATGACCTATATCGAATGGGTGCGTACACGCCCATTCGATATAGGTCATTGGCGATTAGCGGGGTTTCTTGCTCATGTACGCGTCGGCGACCTTTGGTGGCGCGCAGGCCAGCCAGGCGTCGAGCAGCGCGTCGCGCAGCGCCTTCTTCGACACGACCTTCAGCTGAATGAGAAACGCCGCGTAATTGTCGAAGTGGGGGATGGTGAAGAAGCCTTTGTGGCCGGCGGCGAGGATCGCTTCTTTCTCGATGAGATCATCGGTGCGGACGCCGAGGAGGTCGCCGTCCGGCGGCCTCTCGGTGCCGTACCTCTTGATGTCGGCCTTGCTGAGCGGCCGTTCCCACGCGAACGCCTTGCCGGCGACTTGCCACCTGCGCCGGCCCTGGTGGCCGCCGACGGTCTCGGTCACCTCGGGTAGGCCCAGCGCGATCTCCGCAGCCTCGTTGAGTGTCGCCGGCATCAGACGACCCTGACTCCGTCCTTCCAGACCTGTTCGATGCGGTCCGGAAGGGTGGCGAACTCAAGGGGATCGCCGTCGACGACGACGACGTCGGCCCGCTTGCCCGGCTCCAGCGTCCCCAACTCGTCGGCCAGCCCCATCAGCTCAGCCCCGCTGCTCGTGGTGGCCACCAGCGCGTCGATGGGCGTCATGTCGCTCAGCTTGGTCATCAGTTCGAGTTCGCCGAGATTGGTGCCGTGGGGCGACACCGGACAGTCCGTGCCCATGGCCACCTTGACCCCGGCCTCCACGGCGCGGCGGAACGATTCGGCATGAACGTCGACGACCTCGTGCGCTTTCTGCACCGTGGCGTCGGTGAGGGCGACGCCGGCCTCGGCCGCGGCGATCACACCGCGGGGTGCGAGCAACGTGGGGACGAGCCACGCGCCCCGCTTGAGCATCATGTCGATGGCCTCGTCGTCGAGGTAGATGCCGTGGTCGATCGATCGGATCCCGGCCCGGATGGCGTTCTTGATCCCGTCGGTGGCCTGGGCGTGTGACATCACGAAAATGCCCGCGGCCGTCGCCTCCTCGACGAGCACCTCGAGTTCCGACAGTCGGAAGTGGGCGTGCGTCGGCTTGTCCCGCGGCGACAACACGCCGCCACTGACTGCCACCTTGATGACGTCGGCCCCCATCCGCACCAGCTCGCGCACCTTGCGGCGCATCTCGTCGGGACCGTCGACGATGTGGTTGGGTCGCCCGGGGTCGAGGATGCGCGGGGTGATGCTGGCGCCGCACGGCATCCAGCTGTCGCCGTGGCCCCCGGTCTGGCTGAGCATGACGATAGAGATGTGCATGCGCGGCCCGTTGATGAGGCCGTCCCGCACCGCCTGCTTGACGCCAAGGTCCGAGCCGCCGGCATCGCGCACGGTCGTGATGCCCAGGCGAAGGATCGTCTCGAGGTTGCGCGCGCAATTGAAGTACTTGTAGGAGAACGGCGTCTGGATGTTGCGCATCAAATCGAGATGCGTCATCAGCGCATGCACGTGGCAGTCGAACAGGCCGGGCAGCAATGTCTTGCCGGTGACGTCCACGCTCTGATCGCCGTCGAGCCCCGCGCCGACCTCGACGATGCGCCCGTCCTCGATGGCGATGTCGCCGGTGCTGATGTCGGCCCCCGACCCGTCGAAGACCCTTCCCCCGCTGAATACCGTCCGCATGGCCATAGACTTTCGCACATGCCTCGCGCCATATGGAGTGGGTCGATCAGCTTCGGGCTGGTCAACGTGCCGGTGAAGCTGGCTACCGCGGTGTCGTCGAAAGACGTGCGGTTCAACCAGCTTCATGCGCCCGACAACGCGCGCATCCAGCAGAAGCGGTGGTGCCCCGAGGAAGAGGTCGAGGTGCCCTTCGACGAAATCGTCAAGGGCTATGAGATCGCGCCGGGCCAGTACGTCGTCATCGATCCGGACGAGCTGGCGTCGCTCGATCCCAAAGCCACCCACACCATCGACATCGAGGAGTTCGTCGACCTCGACGAGATCGACCCGATTTTCTTCGAGCATCCGTACTACGTCGTGCCCGAGCCCCGGGCCGGTAAGGCCTACGCGCTGCTCGTTGAGGCCATGAGCCGCACCAACAAGGTGGCCATCGCCCGGCTGGTACTGCGCACGAAGCAGTACCTCGCCGCGTTGCGGCCGAAGGACGGCGCGCTGGTGCTCAACACGCTGCTTTACGCCGATGAGGTGCGTCCGATCGAGGGCATCGAGGAGGTCGACTCCACGCAGGTCACCGACAAGGAGTTGCGGATGGCCGAGCAGCTCGTCGAATCGCTGGCCGCCAAGTTCGAGCCCGAGAAGTATCGCGACGAGTACCGGGACAAGGTGATGGAGATGATCGAGGCCAAGGCCGCCGGCCAGGAGATCGTGAGCCAGCCGTCGGTCAGCGAGGCGCCCACCGTCGTCGACCTGATGGCCGCGCTGGAAGCGAGCCTGGCGGCATCGAAGGATGCCAAGAAGGGGGAGAAGGCGGAGAAGGCGAAGGAGGCGGAGAAGGCGAAGGCGACGAAGACGGCGTGACGACCATCGACGTCGAAGGTCGCACGCTCAATCTCTCCAACCTCGACAAGGTCCTGTTCCCGAAGTCGGGGACCACCAAGGCCGAGGTGATCGACTACTACGCTCGCATCGCCGAAGTCATGGTGCCGCACCTCCTCGGTCGGCCCATAACGCTGGTGCGGTATCCGAACGGGGTCGACGACAAACACTTCTTCGAGAAGAACTGCCCGAAGCACCGGCCCGAGTGGCTACCCACGATCGCCATGGACGTCAGCGCCAAGACCGAGGTCAACTTCTGTCTCCTCGAGGAGCCCGCCGCGCTGGTGTGGACGGCCAACCTGGCCGCTCTCGAGCTACACCCCGGGCTGGCCCGGGGCGACGACCTCGACTCGCCCACCGTGATGGTGTTCGACCTCGATCCGGGGCCGCCGGCCACGTCGATCGATTGCGCGCAGGTGGCGTTCTGGTTGCGCGAGGCGTTGGAGCGGCTGTCGCTCGAGGGTTTCATGAAGACGTCGGGCAAGAAGGGGCTGCAGATGTACGTGCCGCTCAACACGCCCACGTCGTTCGAGAAAACCCGCGAGATGGCACTGGCGCTCGGGCAAGTGCTCGAGCGCGTGCATCCCGACCACGTCGTCACCGAGATGGCCAAGGCGCTCCGTCCCGGCAAGGTCTTCATCGACTGGAGCCAGAACGCCCGCCACAAGACCACCGTGGGCGTCTACTCGCTGCGGGCATGGGAGCGTCCGACCTGTTCGACGCCACTCACGTGGGACGAGCTGGAGAAGGCCCATGCCGCCGGCGACCCGGAGGCGCTGCGGTTCGAAATGGCCGACGTCCTCGCCCGGGTCAAGAAGCACGGTGACCTCTTCGCGCCGGTCCTCAAGGTGGAGCAGGAACTTCCCGGCGTCAGCTGATTCTGCGTCGCGGGAACGGCGTTACTGGCCGAAGATGCTCTGGAGAGAGAGGCCCTCGGGCCCGTAGGCGGCTTCGGGGTCGGCCCGCACGGCCTTGTCGAGTTGGTGGGCGTCGTCGCCGACGAGGATCCGCCACTTGCCCTCGCGCACGCCGTCGAGGATCGTCGCCGCCGCTGCTGCGGCGGTCGTGGGCGCGTTGTCCCGGAACATCTCGCCCATCATCACCATCATCTTGCGGAGGTCGTCGTCGGACACGCCGTCGATCGGCATTCCGCGACGGGTGAGATCGGCGCGCAGCTGGACCAGCTCTTCGGCCGACATCGCTTCGGAGTCGCCGCCGTGGACGCGGCGGGTGTTGATGACGATGTCGGTGCCGATGTGGCCGGGCATGACGACGGCCGCCTTCACGTGCGGCGCGTTGATGCGAAAGTCCTCGAGCAACGCCTCGGTAAAGCCTTTCACCGCGAACTTGGCCGTGCAGTAGGCGGTATGGGCGATCCCGGGCCCGAGCGACGCCCAGAAGCCGTTCACGCTGCTGGTGTTGATGAGGTAGCCCTCGTCGCTGGCGACGAGGAGCGGGACGAAGGCGCGGCACCCGTTGTACACGCCGCCCCAGTCGACGGCGAAGGTCTTCTCCCACTCGGCTCGGTCGCCGGTGATGAAGCTGCCGCCGCCGGCGATCCCGGCGTTGTTGAACACCAGGTTGACGTGGTCGGTGTCGTGCTGGGCCATGACCTCGTCGCGGAACTTCAGCATGTCGGCCTCGTCGGCCACATCGCAGATGTGCGTCGTGACGCGCACCCCGGCGGGCGCGGCGGCCTCGGCGCGGTTCTTGGTTTCGGCGAGGGTCTCGCCGTTCACGTCGCACGTCGCCACCGAAGCGCCGGCTCCGGCCAGCTGCACGACCAGCTCGCGCCCCATCCCCGTGCCCCCACCGGTCACCACCGCCAGCTTTCCCGCGAAATCCATCCCCGCTCCTCTCGTCGCCGTGACGCTAACGCGCTACTGCCAGTCAGAACGGGCGTAAAAGCGCGCGTTCTGACTGGCAGTTCGGGTCCTCGCGGGGGTGGGGGCCCCGCCGCCTATCGTCGTCGGCGTGGTCGATCGCCTCGAGCGCCTCACCAACCTGATCGCGCTGCTGCTCAACGCGGCCCGACCGATCACGCTCGACGAGATCGTCATGTCCATCGAGGGCTACCCGAAGGAACCCGAGACTCGCCGCCAGGCCTTCGAGCGCGACAAGCGCCTTCTCCGCGACGAGGGCGTGCCTGTGGAGACGGTCCATGTCGACGACGGGAAGGCCGCGTACCGCATCTCGTCGGACGAGTACTACCTCCCGCCGCTCGACTTGAGCGAGGACGAACTTGTGGCGCTGAACCTGGCGGTGGCCGCCGTGCACCTCGAAGGCGGTCGCGGCAGCGAGGCTCTCTGGTCGTTGGGCGACGCGCCGGCCGAGGCCCTCCCGCCGCTCGCCGCGCTGCCGGTGATCGACGCGTTGCCGGCGCTGTTCGACGGGTGCCGCCGACGGGCCGCAGTGTCGTTCTCCTACCGCGGCCAGACCCGCACACTCGAGCCGTGGGGCATGTTCTTTCGTGAGGGCTTCTGGTACGTCGCCGGCCGGGACGTCGACCGCTCCGAGGAGCGCGTGTTCCGGGCCGACCGCATCCAAGGCGACGTCACCGTCGGGCCCCCGGCGGCGTTCGATCGCCCCGAGACGTTCGACCCGCAGCAGGTGATGCCCGAGCAAGCCTTCCGCATGGCCATGGTCGAGCCGACGCTGGTTGACGTCGAGGTGGACGCGCCGCATGCGGCGGCGGCCACCGCCGACGCCGGCGGCGAGGAGGCGGTCATCGACCGGCGACCCGACGGCGGCGTCACGTTGCGGATCGCGGTGGCCAACCCCGACGCCTTCCGATCATGGATCTTCGGGTTTCTCGACCACGCGCACGTCGTCGCACCGCCGGCGGTGCGCACGAGGTTCGTGAAGTGGCTCGAGACGATGGCCCAATGAGCGTCACGCGAGCGCGCCGCATCACCGACTACGGCACCCGCCTGCGCCGGCTGCTGGCCATCATCCCGTGGATCGCCGCCCGCAAGGCGGCCACGTTCGAGGAGATCGCCATCCGCTTCGGGCTCACCGTGGCCGAGGTCGAGAACGAACTACTTCTTGCCGCGTGCTGCGGGCTGCCGCCGTACTCACCGGATCGTCTCATCGAGTTGATCGTCGACGAAGACCGCGTGACCGCCGATGTGCCCGAGTACTTCCGTCGGCCGCCCCGCCTGTCGGCCGCCGATGGTTTCGCGCTGCTGGCCGCCGGCAAGGCGCTCCTCGCCGTCCCGGGGTCGGATCCGAGTGGCCCCTTGGCCCGGGCCATGGACAAGCTGGGTGGCGTACTCGGCGTCGGCGACCGCGTCGCGGTGGAACTCGACGCGCCTGAGCACCTCGACGCGCTGCGCGCCGCTGCCGCCGCGCACGACACCGTGGAAATCGACTACTACTCGGCGTCGCGCGACGAGGCCACGACGCGCCGCGTCGATCCTCTCCTCGTATTCACCGACGCCGGCCACTGGTACGTCGACGGGTACTGCCACCGCACCGACGCCGTCCTTCACTTCCGCGTCGATCGCGTGAGCGCCGTGCGGCCGACGGGCGATTCCTTCGAGCCGCGAACGGTCGACGTGCCGAAGGTCGGCGTGTTCCATCCCGGCCCCGACACCCCCGTCGTCACCGTCGAGCTACCCAAGCGGGGCGCGTGGGTCGCCGAGACCTACCCGGTCGAGGGGGTCCGTGAACTGAAGAATGGGCGCCTGCGCGTGCAGCTGGCTATCAGCGGCCCGGCCTTCCTGGAGCGCCTCTTGCTGCGCGTCGGCCCTACCGCCAAGGTCGTCGAGCCCAAGGAGATGGCCGAGATCGCGCAGCAGGCGGCCAGGAAAGTACTGGCCCGCTACTCCTAGGAGTGCGCGAGCTAGAAGTCGAGCGCGGAGAGTTCGGGAACCGTCTTGCGGGACCGCTCAACCGCGGCGCGCCAACGATCTCGATCCGGCTTGCGCACCGGCTCGACGACGCGCGCAGGCGACCACCGCGCTGCGATCTCGGCCTCATCGTTCCATGTGCCAACGGCCAGGCCGGCCAGATACGCAGCCCCGAGAGTCGTCGCTTCGAGAACCGGCGATACCTCGACCTGACGCTGCGTGGCGTCGGCCAGTGCCTGAACAAAGACCGTGTTCGCGCTCATCCCGCCGTCGACCCGAATCGAGCGGATCAGGTAACCGCCGTCGGCCTCGGCCGCCTCGACCAGGTCGGCACCGCGGTGGGCGACGCCCTCGAGCACGGCGCGCACGACCTCGGCCCGCCCCGACCCGCGGGTGAGACCGACCAGCGTCCCCCGTGCGCCGAAGTCCCAGTGCGGTGTCCCCAGTCCGAGAAGCGCCGGCACGAACCAGACGTCGCCGGTGTCGGCGCAGGCGGCGGCCACCGAGTCGGACTCGGCGGCGGAGGCGATGATGCCGAGGTCGTCGCGTAACCACTCGATCGCAGTGCCGGCCGACAGCATCACCGCTTCGATGCCCCACATGATCGTGTTGTAGCGGCGCCAGGCGATGATCGGGAAACACCCGGCCGGGCCGCGGGCCTCGAAGTGCGGACGGTGCGGGCCGACGCACATGTCGAGCATCCCTCCGGTACCGAACGTGATCTTGGCCACCCCGGGTTCGGTCGCGCTCTGGCCGATCAACGACGCCTGCTGGTCGCCGGCCATGCCGGCAACGGGGGGAGCGCCGGGTAGCGCGCTGGCCGGGCCGATCACGCCGGTCGAGTCGACGATCTCGGGAAGGACGGATCGCGGGATCCGCAGTGCGTCGAGAATCGTGTCGTTCCAGGTCTGCCCGTCGTTGTGCAGCAGCCCGGTGACGCCGGCGTTGGTCGCGTCGGTCACGTGCAACTCGCCGTTCGAGAGCGTCCACGCCACCCACGAGTCGACGGTGCCGAAGCACAGGTCGCGGCTGCGATCAGGATCGGCCATGTCGAGGAGGAACGCCAGCTTGGTCGCCGACGCGTTGGGCGCCAGTCGTATGCCGTCGGCCTGCAGCATGAGGCAGGTGCCGACGGTGCGCAGGTCCTGCCACCCGATGCCCGGGCCCACGGGCTCACCGGTGGCGCGGTCCCACACGATCGTCGATGCCCGCTGGTTGGCGATGCCGACCGCGGTTACCGGCGCATTGTGGGCGTCGATTGCCTCGTGGGCCATGGCGAGGACGGCGGCCGCGGTGGCGGTGGCGTCGAACTCGACGAAGTTGGGGAGGGGAGACGACGGCAGGACCTCGCGGTAGTGGACGTGTTCGATGTCACCGCTCTCACCG
>JACDEA010000336.1 GCA_013816725.1 Actinomycetota bacterium | reverse complement strand
GGCTCGACGCCATCGCCCGGGCCGACCAAATCGTAATCGGCCCCGGCTCGCTCTTCACCAGCGTGCTGGCCGCTGTCGTCGTCCCCGAGATCCGCCGGGCGCTGGCCACCACCAAGGCCCGCAAGGTCTACGTGGCCAATCTGCGCCCCCAGATCCCGGAGACCGCCGGTTACGACGTGGCCGCCCACGTCGATGCGTTGGTCGCCCACGGGCTCGAGATCGACGACGTCCTCGCCCACACCGAGGAACACCCGCTCACCGACGACGTCGGTCGCGGTCATGACCCGGTGCGATTGGCGGAGGCGCTGGCGGGTCTGTATCAAGGTTGATGTGTAGCAAGGCTGATTGGAGACCGGTGAACCACAGAGGAGCGCGATGACAGTACGAGTGGGCATAAACGGGTTCGGCCGCATCGGCCGCAACTTCTACCGGGCAGCCAAGAAGTCCGGCGCCGACATCGACGTCGTGGCGGTGAACGACCTCGTGCCGCCGGCCACCAACGCACACCTCCTTAAGTACGACAGCACCCACGGCCGCCTCGACACCGACGTGTCCACCGACGGCGACACGATCACGGCCGGGACCGACTCGTTCAAGGTCCTGGCCGAGCGCGATCCCAAGGCGCTCCCCTGGGGTGATCTCGGCGTCGACGTCGTCATCGAGTCGACCGGCTTCTTCACCGAGCGCGACGCGGCGGCGGCTCACATCGAGGGCGGCGCCAAACGCGTCATCATCAGCGCGCCGGCCACCGGCGCCGACGCCACATTCGTCGTCGGCGTCAACGACGATTCCTTCGATCCGGCCAAGCACGTCGTGGTGTCCAACGCGTCGTGCACGACGAACTGCTTCGTGCCCATGGTCAAAGTTCTCGACGACGCCTTCGGCATCGAGCGGGGGCTGATGACGACGGTGCACGCGTACACCAACGACCAGAACCTGCTCGACCTCGCGCACAAGGATCTGCGCCGCGCCCGCGCGTCAGCCATCAACATCACGCCGGCGTCCACCGGCGCGGCCCGGGCCACGTCGCTCGTACTCGAGTCGATGAAGGGCAAGCTCGACGGCACCGCGCTGCGGGTCCCGGTGCCCGACGGGTCGATCACCGACTTCGTCGGCATCCTCAACAAGGACGTAACGGTCGACGAGATCAACGCCGCGTTCAAGGCCGCGGCCGACAGCGGTCCCCTCAGCAAGGTGCTCGTCTACACCGAGGACCCGATCGTGTCGTCCGACATCGTCGGCTCGCCCGCGTCGTGCACGTTCGACTCGGCGCTCACGATGACGATGGGCAACCTCGTGAAGGTGCTGGGCTGGTACGACAACGAGTGGGGTTACTCGAACCGCCTCGTCGATCTGGCCCAGATCGTCGGCGCCGCGTCCTAGCGCGGGTGCGCCTCCCGACCCTCGAGGACCTGCCTGACCCTTCGGGCTTGCGGGTCCTCCTTCGTGCCGACTTCAACGTGCCGCAGCGCGACGACGGCACCATCGCCGACGACCTCCGTATCCGCGCCGCGCTGCCTACGATCGAGTGGCTCAGCCAGCGGGGTGCCCACGTCACGGCGTGTACGCACCTTGGCCGCCCCAAGGGCAAGCCCGACCCGCGCTACTCGGTCGAGCCTGTGCGCCGCCGCCTGAAAGAGTTGGCGCCGCAGGTCGAGCTGCTCGAAAACCTCCGCTTCGACCCCGGCGAGGAGGGCAACGACGCCGCCTTCGTGGACCGGCTCGTCGACGGCCAGGACCTGTACGTGAACGACGCGTTTGGCGCCGCCCACCGGGCCCACGCGTCGATCGTGGGCCCGCCCACCCGCCTTCCGAGCGCGGCCGGCCGCCTTCTCGCCGGAGAGGTCGACGTTCTTGGCGGGCTCCTGGAAGAGCCCAAGCACCCGTTCGTCGCCGTGCTCGGCGGCGCCAAGGTCAGCGACAAGCTTGGCGTGATCGATGCGCTCCTCGACAAGGTCGATCAGCTCGTCGTCGGCGGCGCCATGTGCTTCACGTTCTTCGTCGCGCTCGGTCACCAGATTGGCGACTCCCTGGTCGAGCCCGACCGGGTCGACCAGTGCAAGGCGTTGCTCGACGCTGCCGGCGACAAGCTGCTCCTGCCGTCCGACATCAGCGCGCTGGGACCCAACGATGACGTACGCCAGGTGCGTCGGTCCATCCCGCCCGGCTACAGGGGCCTCGACATCGGACCCGGCTCCGCTGCCGAGTTCAGCGACGCCATCAATGACGGTCGCACCGTATTTTGGAACGGGCCGATGGGCGTGTTCGAGGACGAGCGCTTCGCCGCCGGCACCCGCACCGTCGCTTACGCCGTGGCCGAGTGTCGCGGCTTTACGATCGTCGGCGGCGGCGACGTGGTCAGCGCGGTGAACTCGTTCGGCCTGGCGGCTGACATCGACCACGTGTCGACCGGCGGTGGCGCGTCGCTCGAGTTCATCGAGCAGGGCGACCTCCCCGGGCTGGCCGCATTAAGAATGGCGAGTAATGCCAACTGACCACCCCCGGAAGCCGCTCATCAGCGGCAACTGGAAGATGCACCACAACCACTTCGAGGCGCTGCAACTGGTGCAAAAGCTGGCGTTCCGGCTCAGCGACGACGACTACGACGTGACCGACGTTTCGGTGCACCCGCCGTTCACCGACCTGCGGACGGTGCAGACAACGCTGGACGTCGACAAGGTGCCGATCAAGCTGGGCGCCCAGAACTGCTACTTCGAGGACAAGGGTGCGTTCACCGGTGAGGTGAGTCCGGCCATGCTGGCCAAGCTTGACGTCGCGCTGGTCATCGTCGGTCACTCCGAACGGCGCGAGGCGTTTGGGGAGTCCGATGAGTTGGTCAACAAGAAGGTGCACGCGGTGCTGCGCCACGGCATGACGCCGATCATGTGCGTGGGCGAGACGCTCGACGAGCGCGACAGCGGCAACACCGAGGCCAAGGTCGCTGGCCAGGTGCGCGCCGGTCTGGCCGGCGTATCGGCCGAAGCGGTGGCCGCGATGGTGATCGCCTATGAACCGATCTGGGCCATCGGCACCGGTCGGAACGCCACGCCCGAGGACGCGCAGGCCACGACGTCGTACATCCGGGGCGTCGTGGCCGAGGTAGCCGGTACGGACGCGGCGGCCGCCGTGCGTATCCAGTACGGCGGCTCGGTCAAGCCGGCCAACGCCGCCGAGCTGATGGCGCAGCCCGACATCGACGGCGCGCTGGTGGGCGGGGCCAGTCTCGAGGCCGACGAGTTCGCCGCCATCGTCCAGTTCCACCGACACTGACTGCTACCGTGGAAATCGCCATGGTGCTCGAAGATCTACGGACCCAGCGGTGGTGACCGCCATCGTCATCGGCGTACACGTCAGTGTTGCCGCGCTGCTCGTCCTGCTGATTCTCCTCCACAGTGGCCGCGGGGGCGGGTTGTCCGACATGTTTGGTGGGAGCATGGGCAGTGC
>JACDEA010000007.1:14781-18031 GCA_013816725.1 Actinomycetota bacterium | reverse complement strand
ACGCTGGCCCACGTCGTCGACTGCCTGTTCTGGTACGCGTCGAACCTCGCCCGTCGGTCGGCAACGCATGCCGGGTCGCCCGACGTCGCGGAGACTACGCCGCTGGACGAGCTAGTCGACTCGCTGCGGTCCGGCGCCGCGCTGCTCGCGCTCGCGGTCGACGCGACCGATGCCGACGGGCGCGGCTTCCACCCCTTCGGCATGGCCGACGCCTCGGGGTTCGCGGCCATGGGCGTCGACGAAATGCTCGTCCACGGCTACGACCTGGCCGCCGGCCTCGGGTTGGGCGCGTCGTACTCCCCGCCGACGGGCGCCGTCGAGCGCACGTTGCGGCGGTTGTTTCCTTGGGCGCCGACCGTCACCGATCCATGGGACACGTTGTTGTGGGCCAACGGCCGTCGACCACTGGGCGAGGAGTCGCCCGACGATCGCTGGCTGTGGCACTGCGCGCCGCTGGCTGAATGGGACGGCACCGTTCGCCGCGTGCCCTGAAAGCCATGTGTCGGTGTCAGGTCGCGTAAAACGGTAATTGAGCACCACACATGGTTTTCACCAGCTTCGGCGTCTACCGGGGCAGGTCGCGGAACGGGGCCGTCTTGTCGGGACGGGGCTCGGTGGGGAGGCCGAGGACCCGTTCGCCGAGGATGTTCCGCTGCACTTCGTCGCTGCCGCCCGCGATCCGGATGGCGGGCGCTCCGAGGAACGCGTCCTGCCACGACCCCGTGAGGGTGCCGGCGGGGCCTTCGATGGCGAGCGCCAACTCGTTGAGCGCCTTGATGTGCTGCGCGTACGAGAGTTTCAGCACCATCGCAGCCGCCCCTCCCCGCTGGCCGAGATAGCGCAACAGTTGCGTGCGCGTGTACACGTCGGATAGCGCTTGGCGGATCACCGGGTCGCCGGCCCGACCGTGCTGGCGGGCCAACGCCACCAAATCGTCGAAGATCGACGACCCGCGCCCGGCCCCTCCGCCGATGGCCGTGCGCTCGTTGGCCAGCGTGGTCATGGCCACGGCCCATCCGCCGTTGAGTTCGCCCAGGATGTTCTCGTGCGGCACCCGCGCGTCGGTGAGGAACACCTCGTTGAAATGGGCGGCCCCGGTGATCTGCTTGAGCGGTCGGATGTCGACGCCGGCCTGGCGCATCGGGAACAGGAAATACGTGATCCCGCGGTGCTTGGGCTGGTCCCAGTCGGTCCGTGTCAGCAGGATGCCCCAGTCGCTGTTCTGGGCGCCCGACGTCCACACCTTCTGCCCGTTGATCACCCACTCGTCGCCGTCGCGGTCGGCCCGGCATGCCAGCCCGGCCAGGTCGGAGCCCGCCCCCGGCTCGCTGAAGAGCTGGCACCAGATCTCCTCGCCCCGGTAGAGCGGGGGGAGGAACCGTTCTTTCTGCGCGTCGGTGCCGTGGGCGACGATCGTGGGCGCCGCCATGGAAACCCCGACCATGAACGTGCCCAGGAACACGTCGACCGTGTTTAGTTCCTCGGCGACGACCGCGGCCTTGTCGGGCGGTAGCGCGCTGAAGCCGGCGTCGTATAGCTGCGCTTGCCAGGCCTTGGCCACCTCCACGTCGCTGCGGCCGAACCCGGCGCCCACCGGTCCGAGGTTGTGCCCCTCGAGCCACGTGTGGAACTCCTCGCGAAACGCCTGAAGCTCCGCGGTTTCCTCGCCGTCTACCTCATTCACGATCACCCTCGGTGCGCCTTTCCGGGTCGCCAGAACAACACGCCGAGGCCGTCTTCGACCCGCTCGCCGTAGGCCTCGACCGGCATGCCGATGTGCACGTCGTCGGCTGCGCAGTCGCTGATGTTGCTCATCATCTTCACGCCCTCTTCCAACTCGACCATGGCCACCACGTACGGCAACTCGCCGCGGAAGGGCTCGGCCCAGTTCTGCCGGATGACGGTGAACGTATGGACGGTGCCCCGGCCCGATGCTTCGCGCCACTCGGTCTCGGCCGCGCAGTCGGTGCACATCGCCCGTGGGTAGAACTGGCGGTGCCCGCACTCGGGGCACTCTTGGAACAGCACCTTGCCCTCCGCCGCCGCCGCCCAGAACGGCGCCGACACATTGTCGGGCTGCGGCAACGGCCTGCCGTTCATGTTCATTGCGCGCCTCCGGCACGACTCATGTTCACGGCGCCTCGTTGCCGAGGACGACGGCGCCCATGCACGACAGCCATCCGCCCGAGCCGCAGGCCAGCGCCAGCTTGGCGTCGGCCACCTGCGCTTCGTTCGCCTCGCCCCGCAGCTGCCGGGCGGCCTCGATCAGCAGGAAGATCCCGCGCATGCCGGGGTGACACGACGACAGCCCGCCGCCGTCGGTGTTGAGCGGGAGGCGCCCTCCGAGTTGCAGGGTGCCGCCCTCGACGAACGGCCCGCCCTCGCCCTTGGCGCAGAACCCGAGGTCTTCGAGCAGCAACAGGACGGTGATCGTGAAGCTGTCGTAGAACTGGATCGTGTCGATGTCCGCCGGGGTCACGCCGGCCCGGCCGAACGCCTCGCGCCCGGCCAACTCGGCCGACGTGCGGGTGAAGTCCGGCATCTGGCCGATGTTCCAGTGGGTCTGCGACCCACCGGCGCCGAGGACGTAGACGGGCGCCTTGGCCAGGTCGCGGGCCCGCTCCGCCGTGGTCATGATCAGCGCGCCACCACCGTCGGAAATCACGCAGCAGTCGAGCTTGTGCAACGGGTCGGCGATCATGCGCGACGCCAACACGTCCTCGACGGTGATCGGCTCGCGGTAGAGGGCGTTCGGATTGAGCTTGGCGTGGCCGCGGACCGCGACCGCGATTTCGGCCAGCTGCTCCGACGTCGTGCCGTACTCGTACATGTGCCGCTGCGCGGCCATGGCGTACGCCCCCACCAGCACATTGCCGTACGGCGCTTCGTACTGCATCGGCCCGCCCACGCGCTGGCCTTCGACGAGGAACCCGCGCGTGCCGAGCATGCGCCCTTGCAGCGACAGGAGGTCGGAGCCGTAGGTGACGAGGATGGTGTCGCACAGGCCGTCCTTGATGGCGGCCGCCGCGTGCTGCACGTAGAACTCGAATGTCGACCCGCCGGTCATGGTGCCGTCGATGAACCGGTGCTGGATCTGCAGGTACTCGGCCATGTCGACCGCGGTCTCGCGGCCCATCCCGCCGCCGGCGCACATGTAACCGTCGATGTCGCTCTTACGAACACCGCTGTCGGCGAGCGCCCGTTGCATCGCCTGCACGTGATGCTGGATGGCGTCGAGATGTGGTGCCTT
>JACDEA010000007.1:0-14771 GCA_013816725.1 Actinomycetota bacterium | reverse complement strand
GCTCAGCCCGATGCCGGCGATCACAGGTGTTCGATCAGCCATGAGTGAAACGTGTTCTACTACGGGCGTGCGCCTATCGCTCGGGCTCCCAACCGAACGGGTCGACCGAGCCGAGGAGTTCGTCACCGCCGACGCGATCGCCGAGATGGCCAGGGCGGCCGAGGACGCCGGCTTCGACGCCGTGTTCGTCACCGATCACCCGTTTCCCGACGACGAGTGGCTGACCGCCGGTGGCCACCACGCCCTCGACCCGCTCGTCGCGCTGGCGTTCGCCGCCGCGGCGACGACCACGATCCGGCTGCACACCAACCTCTTCGTGCTCGCCTACCGCAACCCGTTTCTGGCGGCCAAGGGCATCGCCACGCTCGACCACCTGTCGAACGGTCGCGTGATCCTCGGGGTCGGCGCCGGCTACCTGGCGCCGGAGTTCGCCGCGCTGGGCGTCGACTTCGCCGAACGCAACGACCTCACCGACGAAGCCATCGTGATGATGAAGCGGGCCTGGACCGAGGCCGGTGTCGACGCGCGGGGCCGCCATTTCGACGCGTCGGCCGGTCACACGATGCTGCCCCGTCCCGTGCAGCAGCCGCACCCGCCGATTTGGATCGGCGGCAACAGTAGGCGGGCGATCCGCCGCGCCGTCGAGCTGGCCGACGGGTGGATGCCGATGCCCAACCCGGCCAAGTACGCCGAACGCCGGCGCAGCCCGAAGCTCGAGAGCCTCGACGACATACGCGCCGGCATCGCGTATGCCAAGCAGCACGCGGCGTCGGTCGGCCGCACCGCGCCGCTCGGCGTGATGTACGCACTCGGCCGTGACACGCCCGAAGAGCTGGCCGCCGCCGGCGTTACCGACCTCTATACCTTGGTGTGGAAACCGCAGAGCCGCGCCCAGTGGATCGACGAGGTGCGGCGCATGGGCGAGGAGGTCCTGCCCGCGGTCAAACTGGCGCCATGACCGACACCGATGTGCGGGCCGAGGCCCGCAGCTGGCTCGAGGCCAACTGGGACCCCGACCTGTCGCTGCGCGAGTGGCGCGAGCGGCTCGTCGACTCCGGCTGGGCCTGCCCGTCGTGGCCCACCGAGTACTACGGCCGCGGCCTGCCGGAGGCCGACGCCGTCGTCGACGAAGAGCTGGCCCGCATCGGCGCAGTGGGAACGCCCACCGGCGTCTCGACCGGTCTGGCCGGACCGACAATCCTCACCCACGGCTCGGACGAACTGAAGCGCCGGCTGCTGCGGCCGATCCTCACCGGCGAACACACGTGGTGCCAGTTGTTCAGCGAGCCCGGGAGCGGCTCGGATCTCGCCGGCCTGACGACGCGGGCCGACCGCGACGGCGACGAGTTCGTGATCAGCGGCCAGAAGGTGTGGAACACCAGCGCCCACCACGCCGACTATGGGTTGCTCGTCGCCCGCACCGACTGGGACGCGCCTAAGCACACGGGCATCACGTACTTCGCCTTCCCGATGCGCCAGGACGGCGTGGAGGTGCGGCCGCTTCGGCAGATGAACGGGTACTCCTCGTTCAACGAAGTCTTCATCAGCGAGGCCCGCGTACCAGTAGCCAACGTCGTGGGTGACATCGGCAAGGGATGGGGCGTCGCGGTCACGACGCTGGGTGTGGAGCGGGCGTCGTTCGCCGCCTTTGCCCGTCGGCGCGCCGTGGTCGGCGACGGCCGGGCCGCCAAGGAGGCGCAGGCTGAGGCCGACAGCTACTTCCAGACCTACGTCTGGTACCCGCAACGGGCCGGCCGGGCCGACCTCGTGATCCCCCGGGCCCAGGAGACCGGCCGCAACCGCGACCCGCTGGTCCGCCAGAAGATCGCCGCTCTCGTCTCACTCCAGCGCGTCGCGCAGTGGACGGCGCAGCGGCCCGGTCCGCACGGGTCGTTGCACAAGCTGCTCACGACCAAGATCGCCCGGGCCTGCGCCGAGGTCCACGCGCTGATCAGCGGCTCCGACGCCATGTTGACCGGCGACGTGATCGCCGAGGTTCTCGTCTCGGTTCCGGCTATATCCATCGCCGGCGGCACCGACGAGGTACAGCGCAACATCATCGGCGAACGGGTCCTCGGCCTCCCCAAGGATCCGCAGGTCGATCGCGACATTCCATTCCGAGACGTCCCCCGCAACGTCCGGTGACCGGGCGGCTGGAGGGCAAGGCCGGGATTATCGTCGGGGCCGGGCAGACGGCGGGCGAGACGATCGGCAACGGCCGGGCCGCGTCGCTGCTGTTCGCTCGCGAAGGTGCTCGGGTGCTGCTCGTCGACCGCGATATGCAGTCGGCCGAGGAGACGGCGGCGATGATCAGCCAAGAGGGCGACGCGGCGGGGGCGAAAGGCGCGGCCGAGCCGTTCGAAGCCGACTGGACCAAGGCCGACCAGTGCGCGGCGTACGCGGCCGCGTGCGTCGACGCGTTCGGGCGCATCGACTTCCTGCACAACAACGTGGGGATCGGCGCCGGCGACGCCAGCGTGCTGAAGCTCGAGGAGGACGTCTTCGACCGCATCCTCACGGTCAACCTCAAGGGTTGCCTGCTGTCGTGCAAGGCCGTGCTCCCGGTGATGCGGGAGCAGCAATCGGGGAGCATCGTCAATATCTCGTCGATCGCTGCCGTGGCGTCCACACCGTTGACCGCCTACAAGATCTCCAAGCTCGGTATGAACGCGCTGGGCCAGTCGCTGGCCAACAGCAACGCCCGCCACGGCATCCGCGTGAACACGATCATGCCGGGGCTGATGGACACGCCGATGGCCATCGAGATCGCGGCCGAGCAAATGGGCATTACCCGCGACGAGTTGAGGGCTGCCCGCGACCGCTCGGTGCCCCTGCGGGGCAAGCAGGGCACGGCGTGGGATATCGCCCGCGCCGCCCTGTTCCTGCACTCCGACGAGGCCGGCTTCATCAGCGGCGTCGTCCTCCCCGTCGACGGAGGCCAGTCCGCCCGCGTCGGCTAGCCACAGGGCATGTGTCGGTGCTCAGTTACCGGAAAACGCAGCGACCTGGCACCGACACATGCTTTGGCGACCGTCAGCCGGGGGGAGCGAAGAACTCGAGCGCAGTGTTGTCGGGGTCGCGGAAGGAGAGCCCGCTGCCGTAGTTGGCGTCGACGATGCCGCCGTGCTTGATGTCCAGCTCGTCGAGGCGGCTCTGCCACGTCTCCAACTCGGCCCGGCTGGCGCAGGCGAACGCAACGTGGTCGAGCCCGAGGCGCCGCTCGTCGAACGCGCCCTCGGCCCGGTCGGGGAACTCGTGCAGCCCGATGAGCGTGGCCCCGCCGCCCAGCGCCCACACGACGTGGCGGAACGGTCCCGTGTCCTCGTCGAGCACCGGCTTGGCGTCCAACAACTTCTCGTACCACGGCACGCTGCGGCCCAGGTCGCTGACCGTGATCGCTACGTGGGTGATCGTCGGGAAGTCCGGCATTGAGATAACCCCCTCAGTTAGAGATGAGTAAAACGTAGATGCTTCCGCACGAGCGCGACGCCCCGGGTGATGTCCTCCTGGAGGAAGAAGTGACCGCCCTCTACGGCGACGAACGGCGCACCGGCCCGCATCGCCTGGTCGCGGAACCACTCCTGCGGTAGGTCCGACCGCGTGCCCGCGAGCACGACGGCGTCGGCGGTGAGCGACGGCAAGTGCTCCCACGCGGTCGCCGCACCGGTAGGAGCGGCGGCCGCCTCGAACACCGCGGCCTCGATCTCGGGCGGGCACGCCAGTTCCACCTGACCGTCGGCCCGCTCGATCGTGCCCCACTCGATGTATGCGGCCAGGGCTTCGGGCGCCAGCTCGTTCAAGGGCGGGCGGCCGCCGTAGGACTCGATCATGGTCTGGCGCGACGGCCACACGGCGCGGCGCTTGCGGGCGATTGACGCCATGAAATTGTCGTGAGCTGTGTCTGCTGGCGCGCCTCCGGCACGGCTTGGTACCTCGACCGGTGGGTGGGCGATCCCTTCGGCCAGCACCAGCGTGGCGATGCGTCCGGGCTGGATCTTGTCGACCAGCACGCAGACGCCCCCGCCCAGCGACTGGCCCACCGCCATCACCGAGTCGAGCCCCATCCGATCAAGGAACGCGATCACGTCCTCGGCCATCAACTCGTAGGAGTAGAGGCCTGAGTCGGCCGCCGGCTTGTCCGACGCGCCGTGACCGCGCAGGTCGACGCCGACCACGCGGAACGAGTCGCGCAACTCACGGGCCAACGGATCGAAGAACCCGGCCGGGAAGCCCGTCGGATGCACGAACAACAGCGCCGGGCCGTCGCCGCCCCAGTCGATGCCCGCGATGTTCACGCCGACCCGCCGTCGACCCTGAGCACCGCGCCGGTCGTGAAGCTCGACGCGTCGCTGGCCAGGTACAGCGCGGCGCCCACGATCTCGTGCGGTTCACCGCCGCGCTGGAGCGGGATGCGCGCCTTGGCCGACGCGTTGAACGCATCGAGGTCCCACGCCTTGCTTATGTCGGTCAGGAAGGGGCCGGCTTCGATGCAGTTCACCCGCACCTTGGGGCCGAAGCCCTTGGCGAAGGCAACGGTCATCGCCTCGAGCCCGGCCTTGGCCGCCGCGTAGGGGATGACGTCGGGCGTGGGCCGCACGGCGGCGACGCTGCTGATGTTGATGATCGACCCGCCGTCGCCCGCCGCCATCCGCGTCGCGACCAACGCCGACAACCGGAACGGTCCCTTGAGGTTCACGGCGAGCACCTTGTCGTACAGCGCTTCGGTGACGTCGACGACGTCGTCGTAGAGCGGCGACATGCCGGCGTTGTTCACGAGCACGTCGACCCGGCCGAACTCGCCGTAGGCGGCGTCGACCAGCGGCTCGAGTTGGTCCCACTCGCCGACGTGGCACGCGTGGCCCAACACCCGCCGCCCGGTCGCCGCGGCGATCTCGGACGCCGCCGCATCGCACGCGTCCTGCTTGCGGCTGGCGATAACGACGTCGGCTCCCGCCCGGGCGAAGGCCATGGCCATCTCGCGGCCCAGTCCACGCGTGCCGCCGGTCACCAGAGCGACGCGCCCTGACAGGTCGAATAGCTCGTTCACCGCCCCGACGCCAACTCCCACGTGGCCGGCTCGCCATCGACCTCGCGCACGACGCCGCGCACCTCCAGCGCGCGCAAGTGGGCCATCGCCTCGCCCACCGCCGCCCGGCGCATGAATCCCTCGATGCGGTCCCACGGGCGGGACCACTTCATCTGCTCGGCGATGGCCCAGGCGGTGGTGATCCCCGCCTCGATGGCCGCCACCACTTCGGCGAACCGCTTCTCATGATGGGCGCGCAGTTCATCGAGGCGGCCGCGAAGCCCGTCGAAGCGGTACTCGTGGGCCGGTAGAACCTCGTCCTCGTCGTAGTCGTTCAGCTTGTCGAGCGACGCCAGGTACTCACCGAGTGGATCGGCACCGGCCTGCGGGTGGAAGGGGATGTTCGGCGTGATGCGGGGCAGGACGTGGTCGCCCGAAAGCATCAGCCGGTTGCCGGCCTCCCAGAAGCAGAGGTGGCCAGGCGAATGGCCCGGCGTCCAGATTGCCGAGAGGTCCCACCCGGGCACTTCGGGCTTGTCGCCGTCCTCGAGGAGCACGTCGGGCATCACCGCGCTGACGAAGGCTCGCACCGGCATCGACGCGTTGGCCAGCGAGTTGACCTCGTCCTCGGGCGCGCCCACCCGCCGCAACATCGCGGCTACCCGGTCGAGGAGGTCGGTGGGCTGCTCGTAGCGATCGTGGATGAGGGCGGCGTCGGCCGGGTGCAGCGCGATCCACGCACCCGACGCGTCGCGCACGCGTCCCGCCAGCCCGTAATGGTCTGGGTGGATGTGGGTGACCAGCACGCCCTGCACGCTGGCCACGTCGGTGCCCACCTCAGCCAGTCCGGCCGTCAGCGCGGCGAAGGCCTCGTCGGTGTTCCATCCGGTGTCGACCAGATAGGGCCCGGCGTCGGTCTCGAAGACATAGACGAAGACGTACCGCAGCGAGTTCGACGGGATGGGAACCGGCACGCTCCACAAGCCGGGCCGCAGCTTTTCTACCGGGGGCAAGGGCGTCGGCATCGCGCCCTGTCTAGCTGCAACCGCCTCCGGGCGACGGCACGTTCGGGATGCTCGGGTCGACGACCTCGACGTGCACATGGGGCCAGGCCGGGTCGGTGTCGCGAGCATCGTCGACCTGCGACTTGAACGGCAGCTTTGTCGGGCGGGGGGCGACGACGGTGACTCCGGCAATCACGCGATCGCCGGCTTTGACCCGCACGCCGTCGATGTGCAGAAGCTTCACTTCCCACCCCGGATGGTCGTCGGGCTCGATGGCGAGGTAGTCGTCGGAGTACTTGCAGTAGAGGACATACGTGCCGGCGCGCAGCACCTTGCCGGTCACCGGGGCCCGCACTTCACCGTTGGGATCCGAGACGATGTCCGCCGCCGTCCGGCCCCGGGTGCCCCGGCCGCGGCTCTCGAGATCGGTGGGGCGCACCGCGGTCGGGAGAGGCTCGAGCACCTGGGCGCCCTCGTGGTTCGACTCGTGAAAGCCGATGCGTTCGACCCGCCGAGTCGGGTGCCGCAGCGTGATGCCATCGGTGGTGGCGAACGGCACGTAGTCCTGCTCGGTGACGATGCGCGGCCGGTTGATCCGCGTCGTGGAGGTCGTCGTTGCCTTGGCCGTCGTGGGCGCAGTCGCCACCAGCGCCTCGGTGGTGGACGTGGGCGGCGCGGTCGTCACGGTGGGGACCGAGTCGGACGTGATCGCCGCTTCTTGGCCTCCGGCGCCCCCGCACGCGCCGGCGACGACCGCGACCGCGAGCAGCAACCACCAACGCTTGTTCCCGCCGTTCGCCATCTCTCCACAAGGATACCGTCACCGTTCCGCGCGGATTTGTGCGTCCCTGAGACGGAATTATCCGCGCGGAACGGGCCGAAGCGGCCGAACTAGCGCGAGTGTTGCTGTCATGAGCGAGCTGAGGTACCGGACGTGCCCGTTGTGCGAGGCGACGTGTGGCCTGGAGATCGAGGTCAAGGACGACGGCGCCATCGGCCGCATCCGCGGCGACCGTGACGACGTGTTCAGTCACGGGTTCATCTGTCCGAAGGGTTCGACACTCAAGCAGTTGCACGAGGACCCCGACCGGCTGCGCACGCCAATGGTGCGGGGTGACGACGGCGAACTGCACCCGGCCACCTGGGACGAGGCCTTCGCCGAAGTCGAGCGTCGGCTCATGCCGATAATCGAGGTGCACGGTCGCAACGCGGTGGCCGTCTATCTCGGCAATCCCAACGTGCACAACATGTCCGGCACGCTGTATCCGCGCTTCTTCTTACGCGCCCTCGGCTCGCGGAACGTCTACTCGGCCGCCACCGCCGACCAGCGACCAAAGGAAGTCAGCGCCGGGCTGATGTTCGGCCACCTGCTCAGCTACCCGCTGCCCGACATCGATCGCACCGACTACCTGTTGATGCTCGGCGCCAACCCTTACGAGTCGAACGGAAGCCTGGCGACCGCGCCGGACTGGCCCGGTCGGCTCGAGGCCATCATCGAGCGCGGCGGCCGCGTCGTAGTTGTCGACCCGAAGCGAACGAAGACGGCGGACCATGCCAGCAAGCACGTTCCTATTCGGCCCGGTGCCGACGCGCTGTTGCTAATGGCGCTCGTCAACGTGCTGTTTGGCGACGATCTCGTCGACTTGGGCGCGGCGGCCGAGTATGTGAACGGCCTCGACGACGTGCGCGCCGCATGCGAGGGGTTCACACCCGAGGCGGTCGCACCGGCGACGGGGATCGGTGCCGGTGTCATCCGCCGCCTGGCCGCGGAGCTGGCTGCCGCACCTACCGCAGCGGTGTACGGCCGCATCGGCACGTGCACGCAGGAGTTCGGCACGCTGGCCAGCTGGCTCGTCGATGTGCTCAACACGATCACCGGTAACCTCGACAAGCCGGGCGGTGCCATGTGGTGCAAGGCGGCGGCCGGGGGCAGCAACACGCGCGGCGAAGGGCGAGTCGGCCGCGGGGTGGAGCTCGGTCGTCACCGCAGCCGCGTGCGCGGCCTGCCCGAGACTTACGGCGAGTATCCGGTCGTATGTCTTGCTGAGGAGATCGACACGCCGGGCGACGGTCAGGTGCGCGCCCTGTTCACGCTTGGCGGCAATCCGGCGTCTTCGACGCCCAACAGCGAGCGGCTCGCCCGCGCCCTCGAAGACATCGAGTTGCTCGTCTCGGTCGACGTCTACGTCAACGAGACGACACGGCACGCGCATGTGATCCTCCCCGCCCCGAGCGCGCTCACGCGGGGCCACTACGACATCGCCTTTTACCAAATCGCGGTGCGGAACATCGCCAACTACTCGTCATCGGTGTTGCCGCCCGAGGAGGGCTCGTACGACGAGTGGCGAACGCTCTGCAAGCTCGCGCTCATCGCCCAAGGCAAGGGCGCTGACGCCGATCCCGCCATCGTCGACGACGCCGCGATTCGCACGATGGCCGAGGGGGCGGGCCGTGACGGCGATGACGTCATTGCCGAGCTGGCGCCGCGCGTCGGGCCCGAGCGTCTCCTTGATTTCATGCTGCGCACGGGGCCGTACAAGCTCACCCTCGACGAACTCATTGCCAACCCGCACGGCATCGACCTCGGGCCGATGGAGCCTCGCCTGCCCGAGGTGTTGCGCACGCCGTCGGGGATGATCGAGCTGGCGCCGGAGGCGATCGTCGCCGATGTCGCGCGTCTGCGTGCCGCCCTCGGTCGCCGCAACAACGGCGACATGGTCCTCATCGGCCGTCGTCATGTGCGATCCAACAACTCTTGGATGCACAACATCAACGTCCTCGTCAAGGGCAACCCGCGCTGCACGTTGCAGGTGCACCCCGACGACGTCGCCCGGCTCGGACTCGGCTCGGAGGCCACGGTCGCCTCACGCACTGGTTCGGTCGTTGCGACGGTTGAAGTCTCTGACGCCCTCATGCCTGGCGTCGTTTCTTTGCCTCACGGCTGGGGCCAGAACGTCAAGGGCGCTCGCCTAAGCATCGCCGGCGCGGTCGAAGGCAGCGTGAACTTCAACGTGCTGGCCGATGAGAACCTCTACGACCCGGTGTCGGGCAACGCCGTGCTCAACGGAATTTCCGTTACGGTCACCCCGGCGTAGCCGGTACTGGATTGCTCGCCGCAGCAAGCTAGCTGTCGGTCATGCCGGCCCGGAGGAACTCGACGATCTCGGGGGCGGCCTTGCTCTTCGAGCCGGTGTCGAACGGCGGTTGCGGGTCGTACTCGATGCCGAGCTGGATGGCCTGAGCGACGACGTCGCCGGCGACGCGCGCGGCAAGCGTGAGTGCCATGTCGATGCCGGCCGACACGCCGGCCGCGGTGATGACTTTGCCTTCGATCACGACGCGCTCTTCCACATAGGTCGCGCCGGTCGAGTTCAGAAGTTCGTCGGCCGACCAATGGGTCGTGGCTTTGAGTCCGTCGAGGATGCCCGCGGCGCCGAGTAGCAGCGAGCCCGTGCACACCGAGGTCGTCCACGTCGTGGTCGGGTGGATCCGCTGGACCCACTCGATGAGTTGCGGATCGGTCATCAGCTGCCGGGTTCCGGGGCCGCCGGGGATCGTGAGGATGTCAGCGCTGTCGATCTCGTCGAGGGCGGCGTCGGCGGTGATCGCCAATGCGCCGGAATCGGTGCGCACCGGCCCCCGTTCAGCGGCCACGAACGTGACCTCGGCGCCGGGGAGGCGCGAGAGCACCTCGTAGGGCCCCACCGCATCAAGCGCGGTGAAGCGGTCGAAGATCGGGATCACGATGCGCATTTGAAGTGCCTCCGGTAATCGCCCGGTGTGACCCGGACTGTGCGTTTGAACGTGCGGTGCATGGTTTCAACGGTCCCGAAGCCACAGGCCCGCGCGATGTCGCCGATGGTGCGGTCGGTGGACTCGAGCAAGCGGCGGGCCGCTTCCACCCGCGACGTCTCGACGTAGGTGGCCGGCGTGACCCCAAGTTCGGCGCGGAACGCCCGGGCGAAGTTGCGGACACTCATTCCGGCGCGCCGCGCCAGCGCGGGAACGCTGAAATCGGCCGAGGGGTCGTCGACGATCCACGCAGTGACGTCGCGCAGCGCGTCGCGCTCGGGCTGTTGCGCGGCGAGTTGGGCGCTGAACTGTGATTGTCCGCCGGGCCGTTGCACAAAGAGCACGAGCCAGCGCGCCACCTCGCGGGCGACGTCAGCGCCGAGGTCGTCCTCAACGAGCGCGAGGGCGAGGTCCATGCCGGCGGTCACACCGGCCGACGTCCAGGTGTTGCCGTCCCGTACGAAGATCGGGTCGGACTCGACCGTCACCATCGGAAAGACGACGGCGAGCCGCTCGCACTGCGACCAGTGCGTCGTGGCCCGCTTGCCGTCGAGGAGGCCGGCGGCGCCGAGGAGAAACGCGCCGCTGCACACCGACGTGACGCGGCGCGAGCGGTGTGCCGCGCCGGCGATCCAGCTGACGAACGCGCCGTCACGCATCGCGTCGTACGTGCCGAGACCGCCGACGACGACGAGCGTGTCGAGCGCACCGCGAGTGCGGAGTGGCACGGTGTCCACCGTCAGTCCCGACGACGCCGTGATGCGGCCGCCGCCCGGGCTGGCGACCTCGACGCGGTAGGCGCCGGCGACCTGGCGGTTGGCGATGTCGAAGACCTCGAGCGGGCCCACCAGGTCCAGCGCCTGCATCCCGTCATAACCGACCAGAACAACGCGACGTTCGCTCACCGGCTCAGCATGCGCCCCCGACGGGATGGCGGCAATGACGAATATATGACGATTTCGGCCAGGCGGCGGCGGCGGCGACTTGGATTCGTAGGTCGCGGCAAGGGTGCTCCCAGCGGAATACCAGGTTCGGTGGTCATCCTGCTGTGACCGGCCCACAAAGGGCCCGAGAAGGAAGGCACACATGGATGAGCGCGGACGGCGAGTTCGAGCCTGGATCGTCGCGTCCGGTGTGGCCGCCGGCGCCACGCTGGCGGGCATCGGCGTCGCGGCAGCACAGAGCGACAACAACACGACGACCACCGCCCCAGCGGCCGGCGCCACCACGGCGCCTGCACGGCAAGCGGGCCCCGGGCGGGGCGGCCATGGCGGGCCTGGCGGCCGGCACAAGGGGCCGGGTATGGGCGGCATCCACGGCGAGTTCGTGACCGCCAAGCAGGGCGGTGGCTACCAGACCATCGCCACCCAGGTCGGTGAAGTCACCGCCGTCAGCGGGTCGTCCGTCACCGTCAAGAGCGAGGACGGCTTCAGCAAGGCGTACTCGGTCGACGACAACACGATGGTCAACGCCGGCAACAACGGCATTGACGACGTGAAGAAGGGTGACACGGTCCACGTCATGGCCATCAAGGACGGCGACAAGTACCACGCCGTCGACGTCATGGACCAGACCCAGGGCCAGCGCATCGGCGAACAGTTCCGCCCCGCCCACCCGGCCAAGTCCGCGGGCGCGATGGCCGACGCCTAACGACTGCTTTGGGCAGCGGTCAGTCGAGGTAGACGGGCGGGCGCTTCTCCTTGCGGGCGCGGATGGCTTCTTCGAAGTTCTGGGTGGTGAGGCGGACGTAGAGCTGCGCGGCGGCCTCGTGATCCATGTGCGACGCCAGGCTGCCGGCGTCGAGGCTCGACCACAACAGACGCTTGGTGCTCTCGACGCCGATTCGGCTGAACCCGATGATGCGCGCCGCCATCTCGTAGCAACGGTCGAGGAGCGCGTCGGGCTCGACGGTGGCCGACACCAGACCGATGCGTTCGGCTTCAGCGGCGTCGACGTCGCGACCGGACAGCATGATGTCGAACGCGCGCGACGACCCGATCGCGCGGGGCAGCAGGAAACTGATCCCCAGCTCGCTCGACGTCAGCCCGTTGTTGATGCCCGCGGCGCGGAAGTACGCGGCGGTCGATGCGAAGCGGATGTCGCACGCGGTGGCGAGACAGAACCCGCCCCCGATCGCCGGGCCGTTGACCGCGGCGATGACCGGCTGGTGCATCTTGCGGATCGACACGATGACGTTGTCGAGAAGTTCCATGGCTCGGTAGGCAATCGTCGACACGGTCAGCCCGTCGATGTTCGGAACGATGCCCGAGTCCTCGAGGTCGGCGCCCGAGCAGAACCCGTGGCCGGCGCCGGTGATGACCACGACGCGAGTGTCGTTGTCGAGGCTGACCGCCTCGAGCGCTTCGCGGAACGGGATCATGACGTCGAAGGCCATGGCGTTCATGCGCTCGGGACGGTTGAGAGTGATGAGCGTGACGCCGGGCTGCGGCTTGTCGAGCAACACGAAAGGCATGGCCGGTTGTCTAGCCTTCGCGCCCATGACGGACATTCACGGTGACGCGGCGCAGGGGTTCGAGCGGGTCGAGGAGGCATTCGCCGAGAACTTCAAGAGCCACGGCGACGTGGGCGCCGCGTTCAGCCTTTACCACCGGGGCGAGAAGGTCGTCGACCTCTGGGGCGGCGTGGCCGACGTCGACACCGGCCGCGACTGGACCGACGACAGCCTGCAACTGGTGTTCTCGACGACCAAGGGCGCGACCGCCATCTGCGCCAACCTGCTCGTGCAACGGGGCGAACTCGATCTCGACGCGCCGGTCACGACCTACTGGCCCGAATTCGGCGCCGAAGGGAAGGAGCAGATACCCGTCCGCTGGCTGCTGTCGCACCGCTCCGGCCTGCCCGTCCTCGACAATGCGCCGTCGCCCGAAGAAGCGCTGGCGTGGGACCCGATGATCAAGCTGCTCGCGCAGCAGCGGCCGGTGTGGGAGCCGGGGACCGCGCACGGCTACCACGCGCTCACGTACGGGTGGCTGGTCGGCGAAGTCGTGCGTCGCATCTCGGGCCGGAGCCTCGGCACGTTCTTCGCCGAGGAAGTGGCCGGGCCGCTCGGGCTCGACTTCTGGATAGGACTGCCCGCGTCACAGGAGACCCGGGTCAGCCCGCTGATCCAGGCCGGGTTCGCGGCCAGCGACATGCAGATCGATCTCGCGGCGCTGCCCAAGGAGATCCGCGAGATCGCCGAGGCTTTCCTCAGCCCCGACTCGCTGGTGAACCGTGCGTTGTTCGTCACCGACCCGCGCCTCGAGTTCAACAGCCCCGAGGTGCACGCGGCCGAGATTCCGGCAGCCAATGGGATCACTGACGCGCGGTCGCTGGCCCGCATGTACGCCGGTCTGATCGGCGACGGCGTCGACGGCGTGCGGCTGTTCACCGACGATACGGTCGCGGCGGTCACCACCGAGCAGTCGAACGGTCCCGACAAGGTTCTGTTCGTGCCCACCCGCTTCGGCCTCGGGTTCTTCTTGAACTCGATGTTCGCGCCGCTGGGCAGCGAGGGCTCGTTCGGTCACGCCGGTGCCGGCGGGTCGCTGGGCTACGCCGACCCGGCCAACCAAGTCGGCTTCGGGTACGTGATGAACAAGATGCACCAGGGCTTGGCCGGTGATCCGCGCACGCTGGGTCTGATCCAGGCTGTGAACGCGTCGGTAGCAGCGCTCTAGAAGTCGCTACGCGGCGGTGCGGGGCTCCTCGACCGCGAGGGTCACGTCCTCGGTCCCGGACCCGAAAACCTCGTGCACGAGGCGAACCGCACGCGCCTCGTCGGCGACTCGGTCTTCGCGGACCCGCTTCTTGAGCCAGGTCAGCATTTCCTTCTCCTCCCGGACGCAACTTCCGTTGCATCCACCCGCCAAAACGGTACCCACCCAAGGTGTCGTCTATCCCTCGTATCGGTTACCGCGGTGTGAACGTGAGGCCAGTACGTTCGGGAGGTGACCCCCCGCCCGCTTCGCCAGTTCTACGACCACGATCGCCGCTTCGTCCTCGACGGCCTCGACCGACCGGAGGCGGCCTTCCGAAGGCACCGGGCCCGCTTTCTGGGGGCGCTGGCGTCCTTGACGGACGCTGAATGGGCGGCGACGACGCGCTGCGACGCGTGGAGCGCCAAGGACGTCGTCCTCCACCTCGTTTCGGCCGACGGGTACTGGGCGCTCACGTTGCCGGGCCGCAGTCAGGCCGAGAAGACGACGTACCTGCGCGGCTTCGACCCGACGAGCACTCCCGACGCCGTCATTGCTTCGAAGCGCGAGCAGACAACAACCGAGGCCCTCGCAGCGCTGGCGCAGTCAACCGATCAGCTGGCCGCCGCATTCGCCCAGATAGGTGACGATGAGTGGTCGCTGCTCAGCGAGTCACCGTTCGGCCACGTACCGGTGCGGGTCATCGCCGCGCACGCGCTCTGGGACTCGTGGTTGCACGAGCGCGACGTGCTGGTGCCGCTCGGGCGGAGCGTTCCGGTGGAGATTGACGAGTTGCTCAACGCGACGGCGTTCACACTTTTCCTCGGCGGCGCGCAGGGCGGCGTGCTCGACGACGCCGGGGCGGTCGGAGACGGCCCCGACGCCACCGTCGTCGCCACCGTCGCTTTCGACGACTTGCCCGTGGGTGCGCTGCACATTCGCGTCGATCGCGACGTGACCGTCCGCGTCGATCGCGACGTGACCGTCGGTGTCACGGCGGCGGCACGTGCCGACGGCGCGGTCCGTCCAGGCTCGGCCGTCGATTTCGTCGAGGCGGTCGCCGGACGCGCGCCGACTGGCCCCGTCCTCGCCCGCCTTCCCGCCGACCTGTCCGCTCAACTCGCGCGCGCCAGCCAGGTTCTCTAACCCAGCGCGACGACGGCGGCGTCGACTTTTGAGTCCTTCTCGCCCCCCCAGGGCGAGAAGGACTCAAAGATCGGGTTGGAGGGCGGCGATGGCGGCGTCGGCTGC
>JACDEA010000335.1 GCA_013816725.1 Actinomycetota bacterium | reverse complement strand
CGTCATCGAAGCCTCTCGTGAGCGCTACGTCACCGCCTACGAGCGCATCACCGGCCTCCGTTTCGCCGACTGGCAGGGAGTACACGCAGCATGAAGTTCGAGGTCGCCGTCGAGGTGCGGTTGCGGGAGGGCATCGCCGATCCGCAGGGCCAGACGATCGAGCGGGCGCTGCCGGCGCTCGGGTTCGACGGCGTCGAAGGCGTCCGGGTCGGCAAGGTCATCCGGTTCGAGATCGAGGCGTCCGACGCCGCCAATGCTCGCGGCGAGGTGGAGGAGATGTGCGATCGCTTCCTCGCCAATCCGGTGATCGAGGACACCGAGGTGACGATTACGTGAGTGAACGGGTGGGCGTGGTGGTGTTTCCGGGGTCGAACTGCGAGTTCGACGTCGTCGAAGCGGTTGGATCCGTCGGCGGCGACGGCAATCTCGTCTGGCATGGCGACACATCGCTGGCCGGCTTCGACGCGGTTGTGCTGCCAGGCGGTTTTGCCCACGGCGACTACCTGCGGCCGGGTGCGATCGCCCGCTTCTCGCCCATCATGGATGCGGTGCGGGATTTCGCCGCCGCCGGCGGGCCAGTTGTGGGGATCTGCAATGGCTTTCAGATCCTCACCGAGGCGGGACTGCTTCCCGGCGCATTGCAAAAGAACGCCGGCAACAAGTTCATTTGCCACCCAGTGCAGCTCCGGGTGGAAAGCATCAATTCAGCCCTCACCAACGCGGCGGAGCTGGGCGCCATCCTGCGAATTCCGGTCAATCACGGCGAGGGCAACTTCACGTGCGATGCGGCCACGTTGCGCGAGATCGAAGCCAAAGGTCAGGTGGTCTTTCGCTACGTCGAGAACCCGAATGGCTCGATGAGTGACATCGCCGGTGTCGCCAACGAAGCCGGCAACGTCGTCGGTCTCATGCCCCATCCGGAGCGGGCATCGGAGGAGTTGCTCGGGTCGGCCGACGGCCGGGTTCTGCTCGAATCCCTCCTGGGCGCGGCTACGACGCCCCTCGCCCGATCCCGGCCCGCTTGAGCACCGCCGCGTCCACGCCGGCCTCGCGCCACACCGCGTATGCGATGCCTTTGCGGCCGCCGTACTCGGCGCCCACCTTCACGAACGCCTCCTCGAGGCCGGCCAGGTCTACGGTTTCGGACTTGGCCTCCAATTCCTGTTGGAGGTTGTGCCGTTCTTGCCGCAATTGCAACCGGCTCAGGGCATCGACCGAATCGAGCTTGGCATCGATCGCCTCCAACTGCTTCTGGATCGATTCGGGCGTCCGCTTACGCCCGCGCTTGGGCCGGTGCGCGTCAAGAGCTTCGAGGTATTCCCGGACGATCCGGCCCTGTTCCCGACCGACCTTAAGGGCCTCTTTGTGCCCGGCGGACATGGGTGTTTTCGGGGCGTTCTTCGACGGCATATTTGGATTATTGCCGTGAACGACGCCACCGTGCACGGCGCCCTCGGGCTTACCGACGACGAGGCCGCGGCCATCGAGAAGATCCTCGGCAGGCCACCCAATCACCTCGAGCTGGCCATGTACGCCGTCATGTGGAGCGAGCACTGCTCCTACAAGTCGTCCCGGCTCCACCTCAAGCGCTTGCCGACCGAAGGCCCCCACGTCCTGGTCGGCCCCGGTGAGAACGCCGGGGTGATCGACGCCGGCGACGGTATCGCCGTGGCGGTGCGGATCGAGAGCCACAACCATCCGTCAGCCGTCGAGCCGTACCAGGGCGCCGCCACCGGCGTTGGTGGGATCCTGCGTGACATCTTCACTATGGGCGCCCGGCCCATCGCCGTCATGGACTCGCTCCGCTTCGGCCCGCTCGACGACGCCCGCAGCCGCTGGATCACCGAAGGGGTGGTCAGCGGCGTGGCCGGCTACGGCAACTCGGTGGGCGTTCCCACCGTCGGCGGCGAGCTCGACTTCGACGAGTGTTTCGCCGAGAACCCGCTCGTCAACGTGTTCTGCCTCGGCGTTCTGCCCCGTGACCGGCTCGTCCTCGGCCAGGCCACCGGGATCGGGAACCTGGCGGTTCTGCTGGGTTCGACGACCGGCCGCGACGGTATCGGCGGCGTCAGCGTTCTCGCCTCGGCCGGCTTCGGCGAAGGAGAAGCGGAGGCGGCCAAGCGACCGAGCGTCCAGGTGGGCGATCCCTTCGAGGAGAAGCGGCTCATTGAGGCGTGCCTCGCCCTCCTCGACCGCCAATTGGTCGTCGGCATCCAAGATCTCGGCGGAGCCGGCCTTACTTGCGCGACCAGCGAGACGGCGTCGCGAGGCGGCGTCGGCATGGACGTGAACGTCGCCGTCGTGCCCCGCCGCGAGCCGCGCATGGAGCCCTTCGAGGTGATGACCAGCGAAAGCCAAGAACGGATGCTGGCGATCGTGCGCCCCGGGGATCTCGACGAAGTCACGGCGATCTGCGAGCGCTGGGAGGTGCGGTCGACTGTCGTGGGCCGGGTGACCGCCGGCGGCCAGCTGCGGATCCTCGACGGCTGGGACGGCGCGGTGCTCGCCGATGTTCCGGCGTCGTCATTGCACGACGACGCGCCGGTGTACGACCGGCCCAAATCGCGCCCGGCGCCGCCGGCCGATGCCGATGACCCCGCTCAGCTCGCGGCGCCGAAGGATGCGGGCGAGGACCTGCTGTCGCTCCTCCTCGACCCGTCGTGGGCCTACCGCCAGTACGACCACCAGCTGTTCCTGAACACCGTGGTTGCACCGGGGGCCGACGCCGCCGTGCTGCGCCTCAAGGCGCCGGGTGTGCCGACCAGCGGGCGGCGCGGCCTCGCGCTCACCGTCGACGGCAACCACCGTTGGTGCGCGATCGACCCCCGTCGGGGCACGGCAATGCTGGTGGCCGAGGCGACATTGAACGTGGCCTGCGCCGGCGCCCGCCCCGCTGCCCTCGTCAACTGTCTCAACTTCGGCAACCCCGAACACCCCGAGGTCATGTGGCAGCTGTCGGAGGCCATCGACGGGATGGCCGAGGCGTGCCGCGTGCTCGACGTACCCGTGGTCGGCGGCAATGTCAGTTTGTACAACGAGAGCCGCGGGCGCGACATCGATCCGACGCCGGTCGTTGGCGTGGTGGGGCTCATTGACGATCTCGTAAGGCGGCCACCGGGCCCGGCCCTCGTCGCCGGCGGCACCCTCCTGCTCCTCGGCCGGACCCAGCCCGTGCTGGGCGGATCGCGGTGGGCCACCGATCGGGGCCATCGCGGCGGAACGTTGCCCGAGCTCGACCTGATTGCCCATGTCGACCTCGTCGAGGTCGTCCGCGATCTGGTCACCGATGCGCTCGTCACCGGCATCCACGACGTCAGTGTCGGCGGGCTCGGGGTCGCGCTGGCCGAGATGGCAATGGCCGGTGGCGTCGGTGCGTCGGTCGACGCGGTCACGAACCACGCCGAGTTGTTCTCCGAGTCGCCGTCACGGGTCGTGGTCTGCACCGACCAGCCCGAGG
>JACDEA010000334.1 GCA_013816725.1 Actinomycetota bacterium | reverse complement strand
GAGTTCGAGCGGGCCGCTCGCTTGCGGGACCGGCTCACCGCGGTCCGCAAGGCGATAGAGAAGCAAACGATGGTCACCGAAAAGCCCGAGGACCTCGACGTCATCGGCTTGGTCGACGACGAGCTGGAGGCCGCGGTGCAGGTGTTCTTCGTGCGGCGAGGGCGAGTCGTCGGCCGCAAGGGCTTCGTGCTCGACAAGGTCGAGGACGTCACCGGCCAGCAGCTCATCGGCATCGTGTTGCAGCACATGTACGGCTCGCCCGGTCCGCTCGGCGTCCCGCGCGAGGTGCTGGTCCCCGAAGCGCCGGAGGACTGCAACGTGTTCGAAGAGTGGCTCGGGGGTTTGCGGGGCACGCGGGTGACGGTGCGAGTTCCGCAGCGGGGGGACAAGCGCGCGCTACAGGCCACCGTCACGCGCAACGCAGCCGAGGAGTTCACCCGCCACCGGCTGCGGCGGTCATCCGATCACAACTCGCGGGCCCGGGCGCTGAACGCGCTGCAGGAGGCGCTGGGTCTGCCCGAGGCGCCGCTGCGGATCGAGTGCTTCGACATGAGCCACATCCAGGGCAGCGACTACGTCGGGTCGATGGTCGTCATGGAGGACGCGCTGGCCAAGAAGAGCGACTACCGGCGGTTCAAGGTGAAGACCGTCGAGAGCAACGACGACTTCGCGGCGATGGAGGAGGTGTTGACCCGCCGCTTCACTGCCCTGCTGGCCGAGCGCGACCGCGTGTTCGAGGCGGGGCAGCGCGTTCCGAAGTTCGCCTACCCGCCGCAGCTGCTCCTGGTCGACGGTGGTAAGGGCCAGCTCAACGTGGCGGTGCGCGTGCTCGAGGAGCTGGGGCTGGAGGACGAGATCCCGGCCGCAGGGCTGTCGAAACAGTTCGAAGAGGTGTGGGTCCCCGGTCAGGCGGATCCCATTCGGATTCCGCGTCAGTCAGAGGGTCTGTATCTCCTGCAGCGGGTACGGGACGAGGCGCACCGGTTCGCCATCGCGTACCACCGCCAACTACGAGGCAAGCGCATGACCAAGTCGGTTCTCGACGACATCCCCGGCCTGGGGCCGTCGCGTCGGAAGCGGCTGATCGCCGAGTTCGGCGGCGTCACCGCGGTGAAGACCGCGTCGATCGAGCAGCTGCACGCGCTCAAGTGGTTGCCGCATTCGGTCGGCGACGCCGTGCATTCGAAGATCCACGGTCCCGATGGCCGGTGAGTGGGAGACCACCGCGTCGTGGTGGCAGGAGAACTTCACCGACGGCGCCGACGCCGAGTACACCGAGCAGATCATCCCGCTGGCCGTGGCCCACGCGGCGGGATGCACGCGGGTGCTCGACGTCGGTTGCGGCGAGGGCCAGTTGTCGCGAGCGGTGTCTTCGAGCAGCAGGATCGCGATCGGGGTCGACCCGGTGTGGCCCCAGCTGCACGTGGCCCGCGCCCGCGGCGGGGTGTACGCCCGCGGCGCGGGCGGTGCGCTGCCGTTCAACGACGGTGTGTTCGACGCCGTGCTGGCCTGCCTGGTGTTCGAGCACATCGACGACGCCGTCGGCGCCATCGGCGAGGTGGCCCGGGTGCTGCAGCCCGGCGGCCGATTTCTGTTCTTCCTGAACCACCCGCTGCTGCAGACGCCAGGGTCAGGCTGGATCGACGACCACATCCTCGAGGAGCAGTACTGGCGCATCGGGCCGTATCTCGTCCCCGACACCACGATGGAGGAGGTCGACAAGGGGGTGTTCCTGCCCTTCGTCCACCGCCCGCTCTCGCACTACGTCAACGCGCTCGCCGGCGCCGGTCTCTTCGTCACCCACATGGAAGAGCCGGCGCCCCCACCCGGCTTCCTCGCCCGCGCCCCCGAATACGTCGACGCCGCGACCATCCCCCGCCTCCTGTTCCTCCGCTGCGAAAAGCGTTCCTAGGGTCACGTCCTTCGCCCTTCCGCGCGGATTTTTCCGTCGTATGGACGGACAAATCCGCGCGGAAGGCGTCAGAAGCGTTGCAACATCCCAGGGCCGTGTGAGAATTGGTAGGGACAATGCGCGCGCAGTCGATTGAGACGGCAGATGAGTGAGTTCTTGATCATCACGGGGATGAGTGGAGCGGGGCGGACGACCGCGGCCGACACGCTGGACGACCTCGGGTGGTTCGTCATCGACAACATGCCGATCGAGCTGGTGGGCAAGGTGGCCGAGCTGATCGGGCGGCCGGGCAGCGAAACCGAGCGGGTCGCCCTGGTCGTCGGCCGCGAAGCGGGCGACCACGGACAGGACCTCACGACCGCGGTTGATCAGCTGCGCCGGGACGGCGCTCGCGTCCACACCCTTTTCCTCGACGCGGCCGACGACGTGCTCGTGCGTCGCTTCGAGAACACCCGCCGCCGCCACCCGCTGCCCGGCGAAAGTCTCACCGGCAATATCGTCGACGAGCGCATGCGCCTCACTCCGGTCCGCGACAGAGCCGACGTCGTCGTCGACACGTCGGAGTTGAACGTGCACCAGCTGCACGACCGTCTCGTGGAGCTGTTCGGGCGCGACGATCCCTCGCGCATGCAGACCGCGGTGGTCTCGTTCGGCTACAAGAACGGCATGCCGCTCGACGCCGACCTCGTGCTCGACTGCCGCTTCCTCCCCAATCCGCATTGGATCGACGAGCTGCGCCCGCTGACGGGGCTGGACGCGCCGGTGCGCGACTATGTCCTCGAGCAACCCGAGACCAAGCAGTTCCTCGACAAGCTCGACGACCTGCTCGGTTTCCTCTTGCCGAACTACGTGAACGAGGGCAAGTCGTATCTCACCGTCGCCATCGGCTGCACCGGCGGACACCATCGCTCGGTCGTTCTCGGTGAAGAAATCGCTGAGATCTTCCGGCGCAACGGCTTCGATCCCGCCGTGATGCACCGCGACGTCGCCAAGTGAAGGACGAGTAGTGCACGTCGTCGCCCTCGGCGGGGGGCACGGGCTGGCCGCCAGCCTTCAGGCGATCCGTCGCTACGCGTCCGACATCACCGCGATCGTGTCGGTGGCCGACGACGGCGGGTCCAGCGGACGGCTGCGCGAAGCGCTCGGCATCCCCGCGCCGGGCGACCTGCGCAAGTGCCTCGTCGCTCTGGGCGACGTCGACTCGATCTGGACGCGCCTCTTCGATTACCGCTTCGACACCGGTGAACTCGACGGTCACTCGCTGGGCAACCTGATCATCGCCGGGCTCTACGGCGCCACCGGCGACTTCGTCGTCGCACTGGAGGAGGCGGCGAACCTCGTCGACGCCGTCGGCACCGTGCTGCCCGCCACCACGGTGCCCGTCGTACTCAAGGCCGAGGCCGCCGCCGGCCCCATCGAGGGTCAGGTCAATGTGCAGAACACCGGGCGGGTGTCGGCCGTCAGCCTCGTTCCCCCTGACCCGCCGGCGCCCCGCGCCGCGCTCGACGCCATCGCCCAGGCCGACCAGATCGTGATCGGCCCCGGCTCGCTCTTTACCAG